>URKL01000042.1 GCA_900548485.1 uncultured Succinatimonas sp. | reverse complement strand
AGCTAATATTCCAGCAATACGAGCCTTGTCCTCAATGTGGAGCTCCGTTAGTATTACGTCATTCTGATCGAGGCGATTTTTTAGGTTGTTCAGAATATCCTGCTTGTGATTTTTTAACCCCTATAGCTATATCACATAGTGTTAAAGTTATATTAAATCTTAAAGCTAATTGTCCTCAATGTGGCTCTTTTTTGCAGGTAAAACGCGGTCGTTATGGTATTTTTATAGGTTGTTCTAATTATCCTTCCTGTAATTTTGTTGTCTCCCATAATCAGGAGGTGGAAGTAAAATGTCCAATTTGCCGTAAAGGCGAATTACAAAAGCGAAGTAATCGTCAGGGACGAGTTTTTTATGCTTGTAACCGCTATCCTAGTTGTGATTATGCACTTTCAGGTAGACCTGTAGCACAAAGCTGTGATTGTTGTGGTTTTCCGTTAAAATATGAAAAGATTACCAAAAAGGGGGTAAAGCTTATATGTGGCAATCCCCTATGTTCCACGCGGCGACGAAAAAAAGCGTCTGCTAGCGCAGAAAATACGTGATAAAATTCACATTATTTGTTTATTAGCGAGGATAAAAATGGCTTTTGTTGCGATTTTAATGGGTTCTGACTCTGATTTACCTCTTTTAGAAAATACTATGGCCGTTTTAAAGGGCTTTGGTATTGAATATGAGGTTACTGTTGCCTCAGCTCATCGTACTCCTGATGAGGTTTGCGCTTATGTAACTGATGCTGAAAAGCGTGGTTGTGCTGTATTTATCGGTGCCGCGGGTTTAGCTGCTCATTTAGCAGGGGCTATTGCGGCACGTACTACTCGTCCAGTTATTGGTATTCCTTGTGATGGTGGACCTTTATCTGGTGTTGATGCTCTTTATTCTACTGTACAAATGCCTGGTGGAATACCGGTTGCTTGTGTTGCTGTAGGTAAAGCCGGAGCTAAAAATGCAGCTTATTTAGCCGCCCAAATTATGGCTTTAAGTGATCCTGCTTTAGATGCTTTAGTAAAAGCTGATAGACAAAAAGCAAAAGAAGCTGTTATTGCTAAGAATCAGGCCTTACAGGAGAAATTTAAGGCTTAAGATGACCGCTCAATTTACCACTGAGTTAGATCGCGCCGTGGAGGCTTTGCGTCAAGGCGCGGTTATTGTTTGCCCTTCGGAAGGTGTGTATGGTTTAAGTTGCGATGCCACTAATGAAGAGGCAATCAAGAGAATTATCAAACTTAAAAAACGCGATACAGCCAAAGGGCTTATCATGGTTGACTGTAAACGTGATTTTTTAAATCAACATTTAGATTTAACCCGTATATCTTCTCAAGATTTATCTCTTATGGAAGCTAATTGGCCAGGCCCACATACTTTTGTGGTGCCTATTAAGAATGAATTTAAGAGTTTGGCTATAAGAGAGGATCATACTTTAGCTTTTAGAGTTACAGCTTTTGCCCCTTTAGCTAAATTATGTGAAAAATTAGGTAAGCCTTTAATCTCTACAAGTGCAAATATTTCAGGACAAAGTGCTGTAAGTAATCTTGATGATTTAGATCTGAGCATGATTATTGGGTCTGATTTAGTCATTGCCTTTGAATGTGGAGGCCAGATTTTACCTTCTTCTATTTATGATACATTAACACACACTCTTATTCGTCAAGGCCCTGGTTTTAAGGAAAACGTATGACCTCTCGTTATGTGGTTTTTGGTAACCCGATTGCGCATTCTATGTCCCCAGAAATTCATGCTTATTTTGCCAAAATCTGTAATCAAGATATAAGCTATGAGCGTGTTTTAGTCCCAGAAGGGCAGTTTGCTTCTTTAGCCTCAGATCTTTTTGCTAAAGGTTTATGTGGTTGTAATATTACCGTCCCGTGTAAACTTGATGCTTACGCTTTTGCTGATACTTTAACTGATTATGCTAAAGCGGCGGGTGCGGCAAATACTTTAAAACGTTTAGCTGACGGTAAGATCTTAGGTGATAATACTGATGGTCGTGGTTTAATTGCTGATTTAGAGCGTTTAGGTTGTCAAATCAAAGGTAAGCGAATCTTAGTTGTAGGCGCAGGAGGCGCAGCTCGCGGAATTTTATTGCCAATTTTAGAGCAAAATCCAGAACTCTTAGCTATTGTTAATCGCAATGAGCTTAAAGCCTTTGAGTTAGCTAAAGAGCATCCGCAGATTAAAGTTGTTTTATATTCAAGTTTAAAATCTCAATACGATGTGATTATCAATGCTACATCTGCAAGTTTAATGGGCAAGTTGCCGCCGCTTACAGATGAGGTTATTGCAAATGCTAATTTTGTTTATGATTTGATGTATAAGCAAGATGGTAAAACAGCTTTTGTTGAAAAAGCACGTAGTTTAGGGATCAAAGAGAGTCATGATGGTTTGGGTATGCTTTTAGGTCAGGCGGCTTTAAGTTTTGAGTTATGGACTCAAGTGAGACCTAATTTGCATCAGGCTTATGTAGAATTTTCTAAGCGCTGTGGTCGCAATGCTTAAATTTGATATCCATCCTCAGTACTTTTTTTATGAAGAGGTTTTAAAACTAAAGGATCTGTGTAGCGCCTTATATCAAGATAAGGATGCTACGCTATATGCTAATGAAAAATTAGAATTACACTTTGCTGATCCTAAATTTAAACCTTTTATTCTTGATTGGACTGTAGGTTCTTGGCAATGGCGTTTTAAACATTCAGGCAAACACTCTGAAGCTGTAGCAAAAGCTGTAATTGGCAAATTAAAAGATCCTTTGGTAGTTGATGCTACAGCAGGATTAGGTCGAGACTCCTTAGTTTTGCAAAATGCTGGAGCTAAAGTTTTGATGTTTGAACGTAATCCTTTGGTGTGGTTGTTTTTATTAGATGCCAGACATAGAGCTCTTGAGGATGTGCAATTTTTAGCTACCTTTCCGCAAGGATTACCACAGCTTATGCCCTATGGCACGCTTATTTCCTATATACAAGAGCATAAGGAGTTTAAGAGCGATGTCATATACTATGACCCGATGTTTCCAAGTCGGGCAAAGAAAGCTTTAGTGAAAAAAGAAATGCAGGTATTCCATAGTTTAGTCGGTACAGATAGTGACAGTTTGCTCTATGCTAAGGAATTATTAAAAATCCCTAAATATAGGACGGTGATTAAGCGTCCTGAAAGTGCTCCACCACTGATGCCTTGTGATTACAGCATCGATGGTAAGGCCTGTCATTTTGATTGTTATCTTAATCAAGCTTAGAGTTTTGAAAAACCTGCATTTATGAAGATATTCATAGACCTAGGATCTTCAGTTAGAAATTTCACTAAAGTTTGAATATCGCGTTGGTATTTACTCTCATTTAAAGGTAAAGCGTAATAAATTAGATCTGGGTAATTATTGCGCGGTACCTGCCAATAAGATCCTAAAGCCTTACCATTTTTTACAACTAAAGGTTTAGTTAAAAAACCGCATTCAACATTTCCTTCTGCGACCATAGCATAGACTTGATATTCATGATCGGCTCGATAAATATGTCCTTTGAGATAAGCTGTAGGGAAGTTATCTTGTGAGACAATTTGATGAGTTGCAAAGCCTACCGGCGTTAAGCGAGGATCGGCTAATGCAATGGATTTTAAACGCTTTTGACTTACAGCTTGTGCTGTTTTGTCTAAAAGATCTGTTTTAGCTGACCATAACAATAAAGGGGCGCGAACTAAAGGCTGTTTTAGATGACTTTTGGCTTTATTTGAGCGGATAAGTAAGATGGGTAGTTTTTCGTCTGCAGCTATGACAAGATCGCATCTGCCACTTTGATTGGAAATTTTGGCATAAATATCAGTGGCAGTTGCAAAATCAGTTTTAAATTCAATTGGGGCTATCTTAGCGATAGCCTCTAAAGCGCCATAAGTCTGTGGTACTGCACATACTTGCAGACTTTGTGCCCAGGAAAGAGTGGGTATGAGTAAAACTAAAAAACTAATTAACTTTTCAATTGTTTTTCGCATTTTAATATTCTGTCTGTAATCTCAAGGCTAGAGCCTGAAGATCTTAGTTTATCAGCGAATCCATGAATATTTAAAATTATGGAAAGTTGACCTAATAAATTTAAATGAGATACATGATCATCAGGGGTTGCTAGCATAAAAATAAGATCACATTTTTTACCATCTGGGGAACCAAAATCAAGAGGTTTTTCTAGGGTGGCAACTGCTAAAGCCATACGTCTGATACCACTACCACGAGCATGAGGAATAGCAATACCATCGGCTATACCTGCAGGATTCTCTGCCATTTTTGCTTTGAGCATTTTTAAATATTCACTTTTTGAACTAATTGCAGAGATTTTATATAAGCGTCCGGCCATTAAGGATAAAACCTCATCAATAGAATCTGCTTTAAGATTACAGATTACAGCTTCGCTATCTAGGGCATATCGTAAGGGAAAGGTTGAGCTTTTTTTAAGATAATTGTCATTTTGAGTTTTAAAAATCTCAATAGAATTCAAAATATTTTGAAAAAAGTGTCCATGTAAACGATAGGAACTCAAATAAATTATGATCATTGATAGGCTTAGTAAGAAAACAATTACTAAGGTAAAGCGCACGGAGAAAATATAAGATTGTCTTTGAATTTGACTTAAAAGCACGCTGACAATATTAAAGGAGAACCCAGAAATAGCAATAGCTAAAGCTAAGCTTAATTTTGCAGAAGCTGTTTGGAAGGCAAAAACAATACCTTCAGTGCGAATATTGTGTTTAAATTCGCCATAGTCAACACAGTCTGCACTCATAACTGTAGTTGATGCAATAGACCAGGCCATACCAAAGCAAGATAAGCCATAGGAGAGGGTAAATAAATTTATAAGATTATCGCTTTGTGGATCAGAGAAGAACATGATGGTATAGCCAATGGCCATGAGTACACATGAACATACGATGACAAAACGACGTGAAAAAAGATGACAACTTGGTTTGAAAAAAATATATGCCAGTAATTGGGCAAGTAATCCTGGTAATAAATAATCTGACAGTAATTCAGGACCATGAGGTTCTGAAAATAAAAATAAGATAATAGTACTATTAACGATGCTGATGATAAGTTGTTGTAGAAAAGCTAAGAGAGCTATAACAATCAGCTGATCATTATGACAAACTATTTCGCCTAATTGTCTTAAACTAATCTTTTTATGTTCATGGTTTATAGTACGATCTTTTATAGAAAAAACAGTTATTACTGTTGCTATAAAATAAACTGAAGCTAAGAAGATCGCAAAAATTCCAAAATAATTATCATAGAAATGAAGATCATTTCTTAAATAATATAAAAAAGGAAGGCCTCCTAAAAGAACAGTTTGGGACCCGATAAGAGCTCCAGAACGAGGAATGACAGTCATGGTTTCACGAGTATGGCTGTCGGTTCCAAAGGTTGGGATTAGTCCCCAAAAAGCAATGTCATGGATGGAATAGGATAAGGTCCATAACATGTAAGTAATAATCGAATAGGCGTAGAGAGCATACCCCTGTAAATCAGGAGTATTGAACATCATAACCGTGAAAATCGCAGAGAAAAATCCTCCGAGTAATAAAGCTGGCCTAAACTTTCCAAAACGACTGTTAAATCTATCTAGAAGATAACCAATGATAAGATCATCACAAGCGTCAATGATTCTAATACTGAAAAAAGCAATAGTAATAAAGGTTAAAGGTAGCTTAAGTTCCTGATAAAGATACAGCAAGTAAAATGCTGAAATGAGCATATAAACTGTATCTTTACCTATAGCTCCTAAAAGGTAACCTATTTTTTCGGTCCAAGATGGTTTATTGAAGATAAGCATAGTTGGTGCCTAAAGTGGCTCAATTATTATTTTTTTAGAAAAATCAATAATATTAATTAATGAGCCACCATCTTAAAACACAAATTGCGCAAAAATTACTCAACTGTCACAGATTTTGCTAAATTGCGAGGTTGATCAACATCTGTACCATTGATGACTGCACAATGATAGGCTAAAAGTTGCAAAGGAATGGTAAAGAGTATCGGTTGTAAAATTTCAGGACAATCGCATAAAGAGATAACTTTTGTTTTACCATCAGCTTTTAAGGAGTTTTCCTCTGAGTTGAAGATATAGAGTTTTCCTCCACGAGCCTTTACCTCTTCGATATTAGAAACTAATTTACCCATAAGAGCATTATCAGGTGCTACAACTACTACAGGCATATTGCGATCAATAAGTGCAATTGGTCCATGTTTTAATTCACCTGCAGCATAGCCTTCGGCATGAATATAGCTTATCTCTTTAAGCTTTAAAGCTCCTTCTAAGGCAATAGGATACATGACGCCACGTCCTAAGAAGAGACAGTGATGCTTATCGGCAAATTCAGAAGCTAAAGATAATATTTCCTGATCTTTTGCTAAAAACTTAGAACATAGAGACGGTAATTGTCTTAAAGAGGTAATAATTTCAGCTCGCTTCTTTGCGTCCAAACTATTTTTTTGTTTAGCGATAAGTAGTGCGAGCATCAACAAGCTTAATAATTGAGTAGTAAAAGCTTTTGTAGAGGCTACACCGATTTCAGCTCCAGCACGGGTGAGTAAGGTAAAATCAGATTCTCTGACTAAGGAAGCCCCATTGACGTTACAAATACATAATGAATATTTATAACCTTGTTTCTTTGCCAAACGTAAAGAAGCTAGAGTATCGGCAGTTTCTCCAGATTGGGAAATGGTGATAAATAAAGAATCATCGCGTACCACAGCGTGCCGGTAACGATATTCAGAGGCAATATCGATAGAGCAAGGAATACCTGTAAGTTCTTCAAACCAATATTTACCGATTAATCCAGCATGGAAAGAGGTTCCACAAGCAACAATCTGTATATTTTTTAGATCCTTGAAACTGTCTTCCTTAAGACCTATGA
The DNA here is from genome assembly GCA_900548485.1 of uncultured Succinatimonas sp. Lineage (GTDB taxonomy): Bacteria > Pseudomonadota > Gammaproteobacteria > Enterobacterales > Succinivibrionaceae > Succinivibrio. The sequence continues at coordinate 3,385 of URKL01000042.1, read as the reverse complement.
CAGTTTCAATTTTTACCTCATCCTCGTCTAAACGCTCTAACATAGTATTGCGTAAAGCATCAGGTTGCTCAAAGATCTCTTTTTGCATATAGTGATCAAAAGTTCCTTTTGAAATACTTTCAGCATCGATTTCAGTTTCTTGAGCTTTTTTGATGTGTAAGCTTCCATCAAGGCCAAAAACTTCTACTTTATCAGTAGTAATAGTGGCGATCTCTTTTTCATCAAGATAAATAAAGCTACGGGTTACAGGTAATAAAGCTAAGATATCTGAGGCAACGAAATTTTCACCTATACCAAGACCTATAACAAGGGGCGAGCCACAGCGAGCTACATATAAAACTCCATCTTCATTTTTATCCATAAGCGCAATAGCATATGAACCACTTACCTCGTTTAAAGCTTTTAATAAAGCTTCTTTTAGATTATTACTATTTTTTTGATAGTAATGAATTAAGCAGAGCAAAATTTCAGTATCAGTTTCAGATTTAAAACTATAGCCAAATTCTAAGAGCTTAGCTTTAATTTCTTTAAAGTTTTCAATAATACCGTTATGAACTAAGGCTAAATTATCGCAAATATGAGGATGAGCATTTTTCACTGAAGGAATTCCGTGAGTTGCCCAACGAGTATGAGCTATACCCATATGCCCTTTTGCTCCATGCTCTTTCACATCTAAAATTAAAGATGCTACTTTGGAGGTTGTTTTCAAGCAATTGAAATTATTTTGTGAAAGCGTACAAATACCAGCACTATCATAGCCACGATATTCAAGTCTAGATAGCCCAGTAAGCAGGATAGGGGCAACATCTCTTTGCGCAGTAGCTCCAACAATTCCGCACATAATTATTTCTCCGCTTTGATTTTGTGAGGGCGCTGATAGTTTGTTTTAACCACAGTTTGTGCCCGAGTTAGGACTAAGCAGTTTGTAGATAAATCTGATCTTTTAGTAACAGTAGTTCCTGCAGCAATAGTAACACCATTAGGGATAGTTACTGGAGCTACTAATTGCGAGTCAGATCCGACAAATACATCATCTCCTATGATGGTTTTGAATTTATTAGCACCATCATAATTACAGGTAATCGTACCTGCACCAATGTTTACTTCATTACCGATATTAGCATCCCCTAGGTAACTTAAATGTCCAGCCTTTGTACCGATGCCTAAATGAGCTTTTTTCAACTCCACGAAATTACCTACATGAGCTTGATGCTCAAGGGTGACTCCAGGACGTAGGCGACTAAAAGGGCCTACAGTTGTTTGTGTACCTAAGTGAGATTGCTCCATAATAGTATAAGGAGAGATGATGGCACCATCTTCAATAGAACAATCAGAAATGACACAGCCTGCACCTATATGTACGTTATTACCAATGATCACTTTACCTTGGATGATGACATTGATATCAATGAAATCGTCGCGACCGTGCTCTAAAGAACCTCTTAGATCAAAACGTTTAGGATCGGCAAAAGATACCCCTTCATCCATAAGCTTTAAAGCTTGGCGATATTGATAAAGTCTTTCTACTTCAGCTAATTGTTTTTTACTATTAACTCCAGATAATAATTCAAAATCTGAAGCAATTTCTACACCTACATCTTGATTATCTGCGACTAATAGAGCAGCTAAATCTGTAAGATAGAACTCACCTTGAGAATTGTTATTCTTAATCTTAGGAATATAGTCACATAAAACCTGTCCCTTAGCTATGATGATGCCGGTATTTATTTCATTGATAGCTTGAGTTTGTATATCTGCATCTTTTTGCTCAACAATCTTTAAAAGATTATGTTGAGCATTGCGTACGATTCGTCCATAGCCAAAAGGATTAGAAGCAATGGCACTTAAGACCATTAAGGCTTTAGTACCAAGTTTAAAATATAAATCCTCTAAAGTAGTTTTAGGTGTAAGGGGAGTATCTCCGTATAAAACTAAGACATCATTTTCGGGGTTTATTTTAGGTAAAGCCATTGAAACTGCATGAGCTGTACCTAATTGTTGTTCTTGTTTGATGATATCAACATTGTCAATCTTTAGAGTTTTTAAATAATTCTCTACTAATTCACATCCGTGACCTATAACTACATGGATAGCAAAAGCCTTAAGTTCGCAAGCAGTTTGGATTACATGCCCAAGCATCGGTATGCCAGCTACAGTGTGTAAAACTTTAGGTATGTCAGAATGCATGCGGCTACCTTTACCGGCTGCCAAAATAACAATTTCTAATGCCATTCTTATTGCTCCTTTCTCAGGCGATGTAAATAGGCGTAGATGATAACGGCAATCCCTAATAATATAAAGGGAATGCTTAAATATTGTCCTACGGTAAAGATGGTACCAGTACTGTAGTCAGCTTGTTCAACTTTAAAGGGTTCAATGAGAATTCGACTGCCAAAAATTAAGATAAACAATAGACCAAATATTAGTCCTTTTGGTTTGTTTTTAACTTTAAAATACACCAAACTTAAAATTATAAAGGTAACTAAATAAGCGAAGGCTTCGTATAATTGAGCAGGATGTCTTGGGAAAGTTTCCCCTAAACGTGCAAAAATAACACCATAATCAGTATTAGTGGGAATTCCTAAAATCTCTGAATTGGTAAAATTTCCAAGTCTTATAAGGGTTGAAACTAAAGCCACTGGAACAGATAGCATATCTAAAAGCTCTAAAAGCTGATAGTGATAATGACGACAGAAAATATATACGGTTAATAAGACGCCTACAGTTCCTCCGTGACTTGCTAAACCTCCGTTCCAGATTTTTAAAATTTCTATAGGATTTCTTAAATAAAAGTCCGGCTCATAAAATAGACAATGGCCTAATCTAGCACCAATAACGGTACCCAAAAATATAAAAACTAAAAGTTTATCGAGATCTTCAGTTTTATACTGAAGTTTACGAAACATATATTGCATGACAATATAACCAATTATGAACCCTAAGGAAAATAAAAGGCCATACCATCTAACACTGATAGGTCCAATGCTAAAGACAATCGGATCTAGATTTGAAACAAATAACATTTGTTGATCCTAAAATCTGCTAAAATCTAATATCGTTTTATTTTAACACAAGAAATTTAATGCCTACTTTAACTTTACAAGCTTGCGAATCTTTTTGTAGTAGCAGTGGTGTGACCTTATTTTTAATAGGATTTATTGCCCTTTTCATCCCGCGTCATTTTAAATTTGGGGTGATAACTTTATGTATTGCGGATATTTTCTTTGTTATGGCTATAGCTTATCCTAAAAAAATAAGCCTTTTTTGTGAAAACTTAGGAATTTCCCTGCAAAGTTTAAGTTCCGATGCAACCTTTATGGGTATAGGTGGATGATTTGGGACGTGCCACAGTACTGGCAGCCAAGTCTCTACTGGCAAAAGTGTA
>URKL01000041.1 GCA_900548485.1 uncultured Succinatimonas sp. | reverse complement strand
GGATTAATTTTTGTTAAAAACTAAAAAGATCATTTTTAAGGACTGATCATTAATGAGTATTTTTAGAGAATTTGATGTCATCGTTATCGGTGCAGGTCATGCTGGTATTGAAGCCGCTGCAGCAAGCGCAAGAATGAACTGCAAAACTTTACTTTTAACCCATAATTTAGAGACAGTGGGAGAAATGTCTTGTAATCCAGCCTTTGGTGGTATAGGAAAAGGACATTTAATTAAAGAAATTGATGCTATGGGAGGTGTTTGTCCTGAAGCGATCGATAAAGCAGGAATTCAATTTAGAACTTTAAATTCGTCAAAAGGACCTGCAGTTAGAGCAACTCGTGCCCAAACAGATCGTCACCTTTACAAAGAAGTTATGCGATCTTTATTGTGGAATTATGAAAACCTAACTATTTTTCAGCAACCTGCCACAAAAATTTTATTTAAAGATCAAGCTATATGTGGCGTAACTACAGCAGCAGGTATTAATTTTTATTGTAAAGCTGTAATTGTTTGTGCTGGAACTTTTTTAAATGGATTAATTCATATTGGTTTAGATCATTATAGTGGTGGTCGTGCTGGAGATCCTGCCTCAATATCTTTAGCTGAGGATTTAAAAAATTTAGGACTTAAGGTTGGTCGTCTTAAGACAGGAACACCTGCTCGCTTAGTAGCTTCTACAATTAATTTTGATAAATTATCAAGACAAGAACCTGAAAATCCTTTACCTGCTTTTTCATTTTTAAATACTGAACATATTCATCCTGAGCAAATTCCTTGTTTTATAACTAGAACTAATGAAAAGACACACGATATTATTCGTGGTGGTTTAGATCGTAGTCCTTTATACTCAGGGGTTATTCATAGTATAGGTCCTCGCTATTGCCCTTCAATTGAGGATAAGATTGTTCGTTATCCTGATAGAACATCTCATCAAATTTTCTTAGAGCCTGAAGGATTAACTTCTCCATTGGTTTATCCTAATGGAATTTCAACATCTTTGCCTTTTGATGTGCAGGAAAACTTTATTCGTTCTATTGAAGGTTTAGAGAATGTTGTAATCGCAAGACCTGGATATGCTATTGAATACGATTTCTATGATCCGCGTGAACTATCTGTTTCTATGCAGTCAAAGAAGGTCCCAGGATTATTCTTGGCTGGCCAGATTAATGGTACTACAGGTTATGAAGAGGCTGCAGCTCAAGGATTATTAGCTGGAATTAATGCTTGTTTATATATTAAGGGACAACAGCCATGGTTCCCAAGACGCGATGAGGCTTATGTCGGAGTATTAATGGATGATTTATGTACCTTAGGAACGAAAGAGCCTTATAGAATGTTTACATCTAGAGCTGAATATCGTTTAATTTTAAGAGAGGATAATGCAGATTTGCGTTTGACTCCTAAAGCAAGAGAACTAGGTGTAGTGTCTGATGAAAGATGGCGTTTCTTTGAAAATAAGCAAAATCAAATAGAAAAAGAAAAAGCCCGTTTACGAATGACTATCGTTAAGCCATCATCAGATATGGGTAAAAATATTAGCAGTATCTTAAAAGCCCCATTATCTCAGGAACAAAGCTTAGAAGAAATTTTACGTAGACCTGAGTGCAAATTAGATAATCTTTTAAAGGCTGCTAGTGTGGAACCTATTGCTAAAGAGACACAAGCTTTAGAGCAGGTTGAAATTCAAGTTAAATATCAAGGTTATCTAGATAGAGAGCTTGAAGAGATTCGCCGTAAGCAAATTAATGAGCGTACCTTATTGCCACTTAATTATGATTATAAGCAGATTAGAGCTTTATCAAATGAAGTTGCCCAGAAGCTCAATGAGTATCAGCCTGAAACTATTGGTATGGCTTCTAGAATATCTGGTGTTACTCCGGCTGCAATTTCTATATTATTAGTGCATTTAAAGAAATTAGGGATGCTAGGTAAGAATTAATTTTTGAGGAAATAACCGTGAACCGTAATGTAAAAAATACTTCAATAGACCGCGGTGAATTTGAAAACAAATTACAGCAACTTTTTGCTCAGACAGAAATTGTTTGTAGTCAGGAGCAAATTGAGAAATTAGTTGTTCTTTTGGAGCTTTTATGCAAATGGAATACTAGTTTAAATCTGACTGCTATTCGAGATCCTAAGCAAATGTTAATTTTACATATTATGGATAGTGCGGTTATTTCCCCATTAATTTGTGGTGAAAATATTGCAGATGTTGGAACCGGTCCCGGTTTTCCTGGATTAGTGCTTGCTATACTAAATCCAGAAAAAAAGTTTACATTGATAGATTCAATTGCAAAAAAATTATCTTTTGTTAGAACGGCTATGGTTTCTTTGCAATTAAAAAATATCACCATAATTAACGACCGTTGTGAAAATATACATTGTGATGAAAAGTTTGATTGCATTGTAAGCAGAGCTTTTGCTCCTTTAGCTCGTTTTGTAGAATGGTGTTTGCCTCTTATAGATGATCAAGGTACTTTTATTGCCATGAAGGCTAATCTTGAAGAGCAAGAACTTAAAGAGGTTCCGTCTTCGGTAAAAATTAACAAAATTTTAAGCTTACACGTTCCCGAGCTTCAGGCTACACGTCAAGCTGTAATGATGTTGCCAGTAAAAAATAGGATTTCAAATGAGTAAAATTATAGCTATCTCCAATCAAAAGGGAGGTGTGGGCAAAACTACGACCTGTGTAAATTTAGCTGCTTCATTAGCAGCTATGGATAAAAAGGTTTTAGTTATAGATTGTGATCCTCAGGGAAATGCCACTATGGCTTCAGGTATAAATAAATTTGAGGTCACACAAACAAGTTGTCAGGTCTTGATTGATAATTTAGATATTCGTGATGCCATAATTGAAAAAACAAATGGTTCTTTCCATTTAATTGCTGCTAATGAAGATTTAACCGCAGCTGAGGTTAAATTATTGGATTTTTATGCTCGCGAATTTAGATTAAAAAATTCTTTGTCTGAAATTAGCGATGAATATGATTATATTTTTATTGATTGCCCACCATCATTAAATCTATTAACTGTAAATGCTATGTGTGCGGCTGATTCAATTTTAGTCCCTTTGCAATGTGAATACTTTGCCTTAGAAGGATTAACCTTATTAATAGATACTGTTGATCAACTTGCAAAAGCAGTTAATCCCAAACTTAGACTTGAAGGTATTTTAAGAACAATGTTTGATAATCGTAATCGCTTATCAACAGATGTTTCTGATGAGTTACAAAAGAATTTTGGTAGCTTAGTTTATAAAACTATTATTCCTCGTAATGTACGATTAGCTGAGGCTCCTAGTTTTGGTAAGCCTGCTATGTATTATGATAAATCATCAGCTGGATCTAAAGCTTATTTAGCGTTAGCCGCTGAAATTATTGAAAAAGATCAAAGCAAAGCGTAATAAGGACTTGTCATGGCCGGTTTAGGTAGAGGTTTATCCTCTCTTTTAAGTGAGAGTAAAAGATATAAAGAAGAAAAGCTAGATACACCTAGCCCTGAAAAAGAAACTGTGCAGTTAGAAGCTAATAACAAAGGTATTGTTGATATTGAGTTAGATAAGTTAGAACCTTCTATTTATCAGCCTCGAAAATCTTTTGAGCATGAGGGAATTCAGGAATTAGCTGATTCAATATCTGAACATGGCCTACTTGAACCTTTGCTTGTTAAAAAAAATGATAATGGCAAATTTGCTATTATTTGCGGTGAGCGCCGTTTTAGAGCTTGTAAATTAGCTGCTTTAACAAAAGTTCCTTGTATTGTTAGGGATGATTTAGCAAATAATGCCTATGCCATAGCTTTAATAGAAAATATTCAACGAGAGGATCTTAATCCTTTAGAACTAGCTAAGGCATTAGAACAAATGCTTCAAGAATGCAATTTAAGCCAAGAAGCTTTAGCTAAGACTTTAGGTAAGTCAAGAAGTTCAATTGCTAATATTTTAAGACTTAGAAATTTACATCCTGAGGTACAACAACTTGTGGCTCAAGGGTGTTTGGATTTAGGTCATGCTAAGGTTTTATTAGGTCTTAAATATGAATTACAACCTCAAGCAGCAAATATCGTGATCAGTAAAGGCTTAAATGTCAGACAAACTGAGGCTTTTGTCGAAGATATTAAAAGTGATAAAAACGATAAAGAAGAGGTTGTTAAATATCGACCTCAAGAATATGAAACATGGGAAAATAATCTCAACTCACGTTTTAAGGGTATTAAAGTTAAATTTTCAGGAAAGAATGCTGATAATGGAAAAGTCACACTGTCATATTCGTCTCATGAGCAGTTGACAGAACTTTTAAAACAGTTAGGTTTGCCCTATTAATGAACATAAATAAAAGAATAATTTTTTTAAATATTTTATTTATCTTGTTAGGTGGTGTGATTTTAGCAATTAATTACACCATTTTTGTGCAATCGCCATGGATTAGTCTGACATCTTACTTTATTGGTATTTTTTGTTATGTGATCCCGCAAAGTGTGTTTTTTTGCATTGCGAATCGCAAGGATTTAAAAAAAATATCAGCTAGTTTAATAGTTTATAAAGCTATATATGCCTTTTTTTTAAAGTTCATGTTAGTAATTTTATTATTAGGCATAGCTATAAAATTTTTTGAACTAAACGACACTGTTGTTATTTTATCGTTTGTTTCTATGGTGATTTTTAATTTACTGATATATCCTATCTTAATCATTAGTCTAAAAAGACAATGATGATTATCTGCTTTTATTTACATAGTACATACAAATAATATAAAAGGTGTTTTGACAAAAAAAATGTTAAGTCGTATTTTTTGTCAAAAATATTACAAATATTTATAAGTCTTTTTTATTAAGTTAAGGTGTGAATATCCATGTCAGAGAGTAACTCTCAGGAATATATTTCCCATCACTTACACTTTTTGCAATTAGACGTTCGTGATTTTTCTATCGTGGACAGCGTTAAGCCTGTAGATGCTTCTGCATTTGCTACTTGCCTGACAAATGCATCAGAGCATGAATGTATACAACAAGTTGCTACAGAAAAGTGTTCCTTTAGTGATTTAGGTACCGGGCAATGTGTTGCGGCATTACCTGAAAATTCAGGCTCCTCTTCCATTGTTAATCCCTATACGATTAATCTTGATTCTATAGGAATCACAGTTGTTTTAGGTATTGTGTTTTTATTGCTATTTAGATATGCAGCAAAGAAAACTACAAGTGGCGTTCCTAATAAACTGCAATGTTTTGTTGAACTTATTTTTGAATTTGTTCAAGGTTCTGTCAGCGGTATCTTTAAACGCAAGAGTAAATTAATTGCTCCTCTGTCATTGACAGTCTTCATGTGGATCTTCCTCATGAATTTAATGGATCTTTTACCAATCGATCTCTTACCTGAAATTGCAAAAGCTATTGGTGTACCGTATTTGAGAGTTGTTCCTTCTGCTGATGTGAACATCACTTTGTCTATGGCTGTTGGTATTTTCTGTCTCATCTTCGTTTTTGCTTTCAAGAATGTTGGTGTGATGGGATTTATCAAGAGTTTGACTTTGCATCCTTTCAATCACTGGGCGTTCAGTCCTTTAAATTTAGTGCTTGAAGGTGTTTCTTTACTCTCTAAACCTATTTCATTAGGCTTACGTCTCTTTGGAAATATGTATGCCGGTGAAATGATTTTCATACTCATCGCTCTCTTACCTTTATGGTGGATTCAATGGGTATTGAATGTCCCTTGGGCTTTATTCCACATTTTAATTGTGACATTACAAGCCTTTATCTTTATGGTTTTAACCATTGTCTACTTGTCTATGGCAAGTGAAGAAGAATAACTTTTATATCTGTTTTTAAGGAGAAAAAAATGGAATTTGTTTATCTCGCTGCTGCAATCATGATGGGCTTAGCTGCTATCGGTGGTGCTATCGGCATTGGTATTTTAGGTGGAAAGTTTATCGAAGGTTCTGCAAGACAGCCAGATTTATTACCTTTATTACGTACCCAATTCTTCATCGTTATGGGCTTAGTTGATGCTATCCCTATGATCGGTGTTGGTCTTGGCATGTACTTAATGTTTGCAGTCTCTCTCTAATAAATAATAGATAAAGCGGGGCATTTGAATTGGAAATCAATGCTACATTTTTAGGTCAGGCTGTTGCATTCTTGATCTTCGCGGTTTTATGTATGAAGTACGTATGGCCACCGTTGATGAATGTCCTAGAAAAAAGACAAAAAGAGATTGCCGACGGTTTAACCGCAGCTGAGAAAGCTAAAAAAAATCTTGAGCTTGCTAACGAAGGCGCTAAAGATACCATGCGTCAAGCTCATACTCAGGCTCAAAAAATTTTAGATGAAGCCAATAAGCAACGTTTAGCTATAATCGACAAAGCTTCAGAAGAGGCTATGCTTGAAAAGCAACGTATACTTGATCAGGCTAAAAGTGAAATTGAGGCCGAAAAAAATAGAGTTAAAGAAGAGTTACGCTCAGAGTATGCTGCTTTAGTTGTAGCTGGTGTTGAGAAAGTCGTAAACCAGAAGGTTGATGCTAATACAGATCAAGCTATGCTAAAGAAAATTATGGATTCACTGTAGGAGAAATTAGCAAATGGCTGAAAATCTCACAGTGGCAAGACCATATGCAGAAGCTACTTTTATGTGTGCGCTGGAAGAGCAGACTTTAGATAAATGGCAAGCAAAGCTTTACGCAATGGCTTTAGCTTGCAAAGACGAAAGTTTAATGTCTGCTATTAAAAACGCACCAAATGCTGAAAGCGCAGAAACAATTTTAATTTCGCTTTTAGACGGTATTTTAGATGAGCAATGTAAAAATCTCATTAAGGTTTTAGGCGAAAATAATCGTTTTGAAGTAATTCCTGAAATTTACGAAGAATTCTTAAGATTGCGCGAAAAGCATGAGAAAGTTTTAACTGTAAAATTGGTCTCAGCTCATCCTTATACTCAAAGCGAAATTGACCTTTTAAAAAGCAAATTAGCTGCTAAGTATGATTGTTCTATCAATTTTGAGCAAACAATAGATGACAGTCTGATTGGCGGTGCAATTTTAAAAGTTGGAAATGAAGTAATTGATGCTAGTGTTAGAACTAGCATAAAAAGCTTATCTTCAACCCTCAAATAATTTAGAGGAGTAATAATGCAACTTAATTCAACTGAGATTGCTGATTTAATTAAGCAGAGAATTCAGCAATTTAAAGTTGTGACAGAGGCCCGTAATGAAGGAACCATCGTATCTGTAAATGATGGTATTGTCAGAGTTCATGGCCTGTCCAACGTAATGCAGGGCGAAATGCTCGAGTTTGAAAACAATCTGTATGGCTTAGCTTTAAACCTCGAAAGAGATTCTGTAGGTGCTATTGTTTTAGGCCCGTATGGAGAGTTATCTGAAGGAATGAAGGTTCAGAGTACAGGACGTATTTTGGAAGTTCCTGTTGGTAATGGACTTTTAGGTCGAGTTGTTAATGCTTTAGGTGAGCCTATTGATGGTAAAGGTCAGATTACTAATTCTGGTTTTTATCCTGTTGAAAAGATTGCTCCAGGCGTTATTGCAAGACAGAGTGTTTCTCAGCCGATTCAGACTGGTTATAAAGCAGTTGACTCTATGATTCCTATTGGTAGAGGCCAGCGTGAACTTATTATTGGTGATCGTCAGACTGGTAAAACTGCCTTAGCTATTGATACCATTATTAATCAGCAAAAATATGGTGTTCGTTGTGTTTATGTAGCTATTGGTCAGAAAGCTTCAACAATTGCTTCAGTTGTAAGAAAGCTCGATGAAGAAGGGGCTTTAGCTAATACAATTGTTGTTGTAGCTTCTGCCGCAGATACTGCTGCTTTACAATATATTGCTCCTTATGCTGGCTGTGCCATGGGTGAGTATTTCATGGATCAAGGCGAAGATGCTTTGATCATTTATGATGACTTATCTAAACATGCTGTAGCCTACCGTCAAATTTCTTTACTTTTGCGCCGTCCTCCTGGGCGTGAAGCTTTCCCTGGTGATGTTTTCTACTTACACTCAAGATTATTAGAGCGTGCTTCTCGTGTTAATGCTGAATATTTAGAGGAGTTAAGTGGTGGCAAGGTTAAAGGAAAGACTGGCTCTTTAACTGCTTTGCCAATTATTGAAACTCAAGCTGGTGACGTATCAGCCTTTATTCCGACTAATGTAATTTCTATTACTGATGGTCAGATTTTCTTAACTACTAGCTTGTTTAATTCAGGTGTACGTCCAGCTGTAGATCCTGGTATTTCAGTATCTCGTGTAGGTGGTGCAGCTCAGACTAAGCTTATGAAGAAGCTATCAGGTGGTATTCGTACTGCTTTAGCTCAGTACCGTGAATTAGCTGCTTTCGCTCAGTTCTCTTCTGATTTGGATGAGGCTACTCGTAAGCAGCTTGATCATGGTCAGAAAGTTACTGAGCTTATGAAACAAAATCAGTATGCACCGTTATCTGTTGCTGAGCAGTCCTTAGTTATTTTCGCCGCTGAACGAGGCTTCCTTGAGGATGTTGAGCTGTCTAAGATTCAGGCATTTGAGCAATCTTTGTTGAATTTTGCCCACTCTAAGTATGATCAACAGCTAAAGGATATTGATGCTAAGCCAGAATATTCAGATGCAATTGTTAAGCAATTAACCGATATTATTACCGACTTTAAGTCAAATCAGACTTATTAGGAGCTCTGAATGGCTGGAGCAAAGGAAATACGCACTAAGATAGCTTCTGTGAAAAACACACAGAAGATTACTGGTGCTATGCAAATGGTAGCTGCTTCAAAGATGAGGAGAGCTCAGGATAAGATGTCTCAAAGTAGACCTTATTCTAAGAGTTTATATGAAATCATCGGGCATATTGCAGCAAGCCATAGTGAATTCCATCATCCTTATATGGTTGAACGGGAAGTCAAAAAAGTAGCTTTTATTATTGTATCTACTGATCGTGGCCTTTGTGGTGGTTTGAATATCAATTTGTTCCGTAGAGTTCTTGCTAAGATGCAGGAATTAGATAAAGAGGGAGTTAAGGTTTGTGCCGCTCTTTTAGGCTCAAAAGCAGGCTCTTTCTTTATGAGAAGTGGAATTGACGTCATCGCCTCGCATGGTGGTTTTGGAGATGATCCAAAACCTGAAACATTGGTTGGTGCAATTAAAGTCGTAACTGATATGTTCTTAAAGAAGGAAGTAGATAAGGTTTACTTAGCTTTCAATGGTTTTAAGAACACTATGGTTCAGATACCGACAATCAATCAGATTTTGCCCTTAGCTAAGACTAAGGATGAAGATGTTGCTAAGCATCATTGGGACTATCTGTATGAGCCAGATCCAGAAGAAATTCTTGGTGTATTGTTGGATCGTTATATTCAACAGATGGTTTATCACGCTGTTTTGGAGAATTTAGCTTCAGAGCAGGCTGCCCGTATGGTAGCTATGAAAGCAGCTACTGATAATGCTGAATCTTTAGTAAGTGATCTGCAACTTGAGTACAACAAAGCACGTCAAGCTTCTATCACTTTAGAATTGAATGACATCGTATCTGGTGCATCGGCGGTATAAAGAATTTAAGAGGAAAAATAAATGGCTGAAACTTCAAATCGAGCCGGTGAAGTTGGAAAGATTGTCCAGATCATCGGAGCTGTTGTTGACGTTGAATTCCCGGAAGGCCATATTCCGGAATTATATGATGCTTTGCAGGTTAAAGGTGACGGTAAAAATCGTCAGGATATAGTCCTTGAAGTACAACAGCAAATTGGTGGTGGTGTTGTACGTTGTATTGCCATGGGTTCATCTGATGGTATGTGCCGTGGTTTAGATGCTGTTAATACTGGTGATGGTATTAAGGTTCCTGTAGGAAGGGAGACTTTAGGACGTATCATGAACGTTTTAGGTCAACCTGTAGATGAGCGTGGCCCTATCAATGAAAAAGAGGATTGGGTTATTCATCGTGCACCTCCTACTTATGCAGAGCAATCATCTACTACAGAAATCTTAGAAACTGGTATTAAGGTTATGGACTTGATTTGCCCCTTTGCAAAAGGTGGTAAAGTCGGTTTATTCGGTGGTGCCGGTGTAGGTAAGACTGTAAATATGATGGAGCTTATTAATAATATCGCTAAAGCTCATTCAGGTTTATCTGTATTTACTGGTGTTGGCGAGCGTACTCGTGAAGGTAACGATTTCTATCATGAGATGCAGGAGTCTAAGGTTATTGATAAGGTATCAATGATTTACGGTCAGATGAACGAGCCTCCAGGGAACCGTTTGCGTGTTGCTTTAACTGGCTTGACTGTTGCTGAGAAGTTCCGTGATGAAGGTTTAGATGTATTGTTATTCATTGACAATATTTATCGTTATACATTAGCTGGTACCGAGGTTTCTGCTCT
>URKL01000040.1 GCA_900548485.1 uncultured Succinatimonas sp. | reverse complement strand
CAATATAATAGAACAGCAGAACACAATAGATTAGAAAAATGAAATTTTTCTAATCGGCACACTACATCCTTAAACTTAAGTACGAGGTTTTGTGTGCCTAAAATTTGATAAAGTCTTCTCTCATTATTATATTTTTAGTCTATGCAAAAAAATAACCTGACAACCCTCTGCTATCTAGAACAGGATGGCAAATACTTAATGCTACATCGTACTAAAAAAGAACACGACATCAATAAAGATAAATGGCTTGGCATTGGCGGCCATTTTGAAAATGCAGAAACTCCTGAAGAGTGCTTGCAAAGAGAAATGCTCGAAGAATGCGGAATTACTCTTGAAGATCCTAAATTAAGAGGAGTAATTACTTTTGTATCAGACTTATATGGTTGTGAATATATGTTCTTATACACAGCAACTAAATACAAAGGCGATCTTTTTACTTCATGTAATGAAGGCGACCTTGAATGGGTTAAAAAGGAAGATGTTTATAACTTACCGCTTTGGTCTGGCGACAAAATCTTTTTTAAGCTATTAGAGGAAAGAGCTGACTTTTTCTCACTAAAACTTTGCTATGAGGGAGATATCCTTGTAAAAGCTTGCCTTGATGGCAAAGATCTTTAATTATTTAAAAATAAGCCCTAAAAAATTTGTTATCCAATTATTAAAGAAGAAAGTTCTGCCTTTTTATTCGCTATTTAATTGAAAATTAACAATCCACAGGCACAATAGACGCAGATTTTTTGTGAGGATGTATGCGTCTATCTTTTTGCAATGTTGGTTATGGTGAATGCCAGCTTATTATTCATAACGACGAAGTAACTTTAATTGATGGTGGTAGCGCTGATGCTTCCACTTATGAGGATGTAGGAACTATTCGTCTACTTGAAGTTATAGAACTATATAAAATTAGACATATCCACAACCTCATAATTACCCATGCACATTATGATCACATCGCAGCAATAGCAGATCTCATTAAAATTCCTAATCTTAAGATTGATAATCTCATCATAAATCAACTTTTACCGCCTAACTTTAATGCTTGTGATGAGCTCTCAAAAGGTATTTTAGATTTTGAAGATTATAGATTATGGAAATACGCTCTTAAAACCTATCAAAATCTGATTTCATTCTTAAAAAACACAAACATAAGAGAATCAAATGAACATGAGGAACTCTTTTTTAAAGATGGGAGTAGCCTTGAGATTATGGGACTTAGTGAATCACAAAAAAATGAACGTCTTTTAGATCTCAATAGTCTTATCAACACACAAGGACAAGCCTTTATTGATTCACTAAACAATTTAAATCGTCATGAAAATAATAAAAGCTTAAGCTTTATTTTAAAACTTAAACACTACAAGTGCCTTTTAACAGGCGATCGTCAACTTTGGGATAGTCTTGACGGTAAATTACCTCAATGTGAGCTTTTAAAACTTACACATCATGGACAAAAAGACGGCCTTCCTGAAGTTTTACTTAAAAATTGTCAAAGCAATATTTTTGTAATTTGTGCCGATAAAAAACGTAAATATAATTCAGCTTCAATTGAGGTTATCAATAAAATTGACCATTTTTGCGCTCATAAACAAAAATTAGCCAAAACATTTATTACAGGAATCCTAAAGGATAAGCAAAACTTAGACTATACACCTGCTTCTATTAGCTTTGATGATGAGCTAAATGAAAGCTTTGATATTGTCTGTAGCAATCATCCTATAGAAAATCATAAATCTTGCTTTAAAAAAATCATAATTAAACTCAAAAATAACGATATTTTGCTACCTGAGGATAATTATAAATACCAAGTAATTTATAAAAAGCTACAAGCTAACTCTTCATTAGTAGGTGAAATAAAATTAAAATCTCAAGATTTTGGTTCTTTTGCTATAAAAAATTCTCAAGATAATGACATAACTTATATACAAAGAAATTATCCTCACAAAATTGAACTTGTAGTTTTTGCCAAAAATTTAACTACTACTTTTACACTTAAAAATAAAGACTCTTTAACTATCACTGAAAGTTTTTACTATTTAATTTAAGCTAAATAAGTACAAGATTTTTTTTAGATAAGTTTTTCAAATTTTAAGATTTACACTCCTGTGTAAATCTTAAAATTCCCACCCTTAATAAGAGTAGCTCTTATTTACAAAAATCAAATAAAACATCAATATAACAAACAGATATTTTTTCTGATTTTACACAAGTTTTACTTAAACCAAGCATACATATAACAGTCTTTTTTTAAAATACCCAGCGCTATCAACGTTTGGACTGTTATATGAATACGTCAACAAAAACAAAATTATTAAAAATCTTTATTGCAATTATCATCCTAGTTTGGACTTTATTTCCCGTCTATTGGATGCTGACATTATCAATCAGATCGGGGGATGATTTAAACGCAGGATTCTCTTTTTATCCGCGCTCCTTTTCGTTTGATAACTTCATAAATCTATTTACAAAAAAACATTTTGCTACAGCACTTTTCAATAGCATTATTGTCACAGCTTGTGCTTTAACTTTGTCATTAGCTATAGGTCTTTGTTGTTCATATATCCTAGCCCGTCCACGTTTTAACTTTATCTACAGACGCTTCATGATTTTCTGGGTGTTGCTAGTACGCATTCTCCCACCGATAGCCTTTGCCATTCCGCTATTTATCATGATGACAGAAGCTAGAATTGGCTCAACCCGTATTCCTATCATTCTATGCCATATTCTTGCTCTAACACCTTTTATCATTTGGTTTATGTTGTCATTCTTTGCCTCCTTACCTAAAGAGGTTGAAGAAAGCGCTTTAATTGATGGTGCTACAGAATTACAACTCTTTACCAAAATTGTATTACCACAGGTTTTACCAGGCATTGCCGCCGTTGGCATTCTATCTTTTATGACCTCATGGAATGAATACCTTTATGGTGTGATTTTCGTACAGTCATCATCGCAATTCACTATACCTCTAGCCTTGGCCACCATGAATTCTGAACAAGAATTAACTCAATGGGGTGCTATTGCTGCAGGTGGTTTAGTGTCATTAGTTCCAATCATTATTTTCGTGTTTTTTGCCCAGAATTTTCTCTTAGCAGGCCTCTCTAATGGTGCTGTTAAAGAATAATTATTTAGGAGTTATTATGAAATTTAAGAAAACCGTTATTGCTACTGTTTTATGCACCTTACCATCATTTATGAGCATCAATTCTGCCTTTGCTGCAGATCTGCAAAAGCTTGTTATCGCCGCTCGTGGTGGCTCTCATGTTGATGTTATCAATGCTGTAAAGGCTAAGTTTGAAAAAGAACATAATGTCGAAATTGAGGTAATGGGCCTTGAAAATGCTGATTTGAAGCAAAAAATTGCTTTAGATTCTCGCGCTAGTGATGGTGCTTTTGACTTAGTCATGCTTGACGATCCTTGGATTCCAGAATTCGCAAAAGCCGGTGTTTTATGCAATTTAACTCAAAATGGTTACACCGATGATACTGATTTTGTTAAGATTTCCTTAGATATCGGTAAAGATCCTTATGCTCAAGGCGATACCTATGCTCTCCCCTTTGCAGGCAACGTTACCTTATTATTCTTCAACCAGGATGTACTTAAAAATTTAGGTTATGAAAAAGCTCCTGATAATTGGGATGATGTTTATAACATTGCTAAAAAAGCTCAGTCTCAGGGTACCTTAGGTTATGTAGTTCGTGGTCAACAGGGCAATCCTATTGTCGGCGACTATATGCCACTTTTATGGGCTTTTGGTGGTGATGTCTTCGATGACAATTGGAATGTTACTGTCAACACCGAAAAAGGTCTTGCATCATTAAATCTCTATTTAGAATTAGCTAAAACTGGTAGCAATTATGAGAAAAATGATATTGTTGCCTCTGTTTCATCAGGTAAAGCCGCTATGGCTTTAGGCTGGCCTAGCTGGTTTATCTCTGGCTCTGATACCTCCGCAGCTTATGCTGTAATTCCAGGAAAGGTAAATGCTCAGAGCGAATCTTATAGCTCAGGCGTTATCGGTAACTGGATGATGGGTGTTACTGCTAATACTCAAAATAAAGATTTAGCTATTGAACTTTTAAAATACTTAACCTCATCTGAGGTACAAAAAGCCGCTGCCGATAAGGGAGCAGTTCCGACCCGTATCTCCGTATTTAACGATAAAGAATTAAGCGCTAAATATCCATTCTACGCAACATTATTAGCCGGCACTCAAAATTCCAAGGTTCGTCCGCGCACCGAACTTTGGGGTGAAATTGAGAACGTTTATGGTATTGAGTTATCAAATGCCCTCTCTGGTACTAAGAGTGCTAAACAGGCTTTAATTGATGCCCAAAAAGCCATTGAAAAAGTAATCAAGTAATTAAAAAACCGCCTTTTAAAGGCGGTTTCTATTTTCTAAAATTTATGCAAAAACCCAAATTTTTTTCCTTTTTAATGGTCTCTCCGGCAACATTGATCTTTGCCTTAATGACCATGTTTCCTTTAGGATTTATCATTTACTATAGCTTCAGTGACTATTACTTTTTGTCATTGCGCCCAACTCGCTTCATTGGTATTGATAATTATCAAGATATCTTAAATGACGAGTACTTTTTAATGGCACTCTATAACACTGTAACCTTTACATTACTAGCTGTTATCACTGAGGTAGGTGCAGGTCTGCTTCTAGCTCTCTTTTTAAATTCAATTGTTAAATTTAAAAAGACCTTACGCACCTTAGTTTTGATTCCAACCTTGATTCCTCCTGTAACAGTCGCATTGATCTGGCAAATCATGCTTGCCAATCACGATGGCTTAGTCAATGAAATTTTTGCTATTTTCAATTTAGACGCAGTCAATTGGTTGAATAATCCTAAAACAGCATTTTTTTGTATTTTGCTTATCGATTTTTGGCAATACACCCCTTTTTCATTTTTATTGATTTACGCAGCTTTACAATGTGTACGCAAAGATCAATATGAAGCAGCCGCCATTGATGGAGCTAATGCTTTTCAGCAATTTCGCTATATCACCTTACCTGCAATATCAGGCAGTATTTATTTAGCTGCAATTTTGCGCGCTATTGATTCTTTCCGCCTGTTTGACAAAATCAATATCTTAACCGGAGGTGGACCGGCTAATACCACAGCTACCGTTACCCAATATATCTATCACTTTGGTACACAGGCTTTAAAGATAGGTTATGGTTCTGCCGCATCTGTAATTATGACCATTATTATTCTCTTTATCGCCGCCTTCTACATCCGCTATAACTTCAAAAAACAGGTTTAATTAGCCATGTCCGCCATTTCTATTTGTAATTTAGAAAAAAAATACAGCCCTCTTCATGCAATTATTTCCGACCTTAATTTAGAAATTCGTGATAAAGAATTCTTAGTATTAGTAGGTCCTTCAGGTTGTGGTAAATCTACTACCTTACGTATGATTGCTGGACTTGAAACTATCACAGGTGGAATTTTAAAAATTGGTGATCGTGTGGTTAATGATATTCCAGCTCGTGAACGTAATATTGCAATGGTATTTCAAAGCTATGCTCTCTATCCACATATGACTGTTGCGCAAAATATGGGATTTGCCCTCAAGCTTGCCAAAGTTCCTCAAGATAAGATTTCAAAACGTGTCGATGAGGTTGCTGAAATTTTAGAGATCAAAGAGCTTTTAGGTCGCAAACCTGGCGCTCTTTCAGGAGGTCAGCGTCAACGTGTAGCTTTAGGCCGTGCAATGGTTAGAAATCCCGAAGTATTTCTCTTTGATGAACCATTATCAAATCTTGACGCTAAACTGCGTACACATATGCGCACTGAGCTTATAAAATTACATCAAAGATTAGATACTACCTTTATCTATGTAACTCACGATCAAATAGAAGCTATGACTATGGCAGATCGTATCGTAGTTATGAATAAAGGGAAGATTATGCAGGTTGATACCCCAGAAAATCTCTACCTATATCCAGATAATATGTTTGTCGCAAGTTTTATTGGTTCTCCACAGATGAACTTTATTGAGGCAGAAATTTTAACCCAAGGCGATTTTTTATATTTAAATGCTGGTCGTTCTATTTTTAAATTACCAGATAATTTAAAGTTCAATCTACGCCAAGAACAATTACCATCAAGAGAGCTTATCTTAGGTTTGCGACCTGAAAGTTTATGTATAGATCTGCCTAAAAAAGCTGAATCTAAAAATTATGCCAAAATTCATGCCCGTATTGATGTACGTGAACTTTTAGGTGCTGATGCTTACTTGCACTGTACTAATGATGCTGGCAAATTATGCATAAGAGTAAAAGCTGATGATTCATTACGTGCAAATGATGAGCATGACTTCTTTTTTGATATCAATAAAATCTATCTCTTTGATAAAAAAAGCGGCAAATCAATTATTGAAAGACGTAGTTAATTAAACAAATTAAAACTGTATTTAACGCGACATTATTGTCGCGTTTTTTTTAGCTAAAATTTGGGGCTTGGCTTGCTTTTTGCTAAAATTAGCGGATAAAGGAGATATGCATGTCAGAAAGATTTAAACCCTTTGCCACTGTTGCCCTCATTATTGAACATGACGGTAAATATTTAGTAGTTGAAGAATACAACGAAGATCAGGATAATCGCCTTGTTTTTGGCAATCCTGCAGGTCATATTGAAAAACAAGAAAGTATCATCGAAGCTGCTTTACGTGAAGGACGTGAAGAAACTGGTTGCGAGGTGGAACTTTTAAGTCTTATAAGTATTGACGATTATGTCAAAGATTACGAGACTATCTATCGTTTCTGCTTTGAAGCACGTATTAAGAATTTACCTGAAAATTTAAAAGCAAATGATCCAGATCATGAGATTTTAGACGTCAAGTGGTACACTAAAGAAGAAATCTACGAGAAAAAAGACTTGTGGAGAACCCGTCTTGTAGGCCGTAACTTTGATGCCTATTTTGCCGGTCAACGTTTACCTTTAAGTCTTATTGATACTGTTAAGTCATAATATGCAATTCGATGCCCGTATACCCTATGAAGAGCTTGCCGGAAAAGAAGTCGTGGTAGGCTTATCTGGCGGTGTTGATTCCTCTTTAAGTGCTGCTTTGTTAAAAGAAAACGGTATGCATGTCACTGCCCTTTTTATGAAAAATTGGGAAGAGGATGACAATGAATCTTACTGTGCTGCCGCAAAAGATCGCGATGATGCCCAAAAGGTTTGCGATAAATTAGGAATAGAACTTAAAACAATCAATTTTGCTGCAGAATATTGGGATAATGTTTTTGAGATCTTTTTATCTGAATATGCTGCTGGTAGAACTCCAAACCCAGATATTCTTTGTAACCGTGAAATTAAATTTAAAGCCTTTATGGATTATGCCATTAAGGTTTTAAAAGCCGATTATATTGCTACCGGACATTATTGCCAAAGAAGCTTCAATCTCCCGCATGCTCACCTTTTACGTGGTGCTGATGGCAATAAAGATCAAAGCTATTTTCTCCACGCCATTGAACATAATGTCCTAGAAAAAGTTTTGTTCCCGGTTGGCCATTTAGAAAAGCCTTTAGTACGCGCAATGGCTGCAGAGCGAGGCCTTGATACTGCCACTAAAAAAGATTCAACTGGTATTTGTTTTATCGGCGAAAAGCGCTTTAGACAATTTCTCTCGCAATATCTACCTGCAAAGCCAGGTCCGATTAAGACTTTAGATGGCAAAGTAGTTGGTACTCACAATGGTCTTATGTATGCAACTATAGGTCAACGCAAGGGCTTAAATATTGGTGGAACTAGCGATGGTAACGGTCAGCCTTGGTATGTAGTTGATAAAGATATTAAACACAATACCTTAATCGTAACTCAAGGACATTCTAATGATGCCTTAATGGCTTATGGTTTATTAGCTGTGAAGCCTTCTTGGATCATTGAAGAACCATCTTTGCCTTTAAAATGTACCTGCAAAATCCGCTATCGCCAACCTGATGTTGCTTGTACAATTTACCCTCACGCAAATGGTCTTGAGGTTAAGTTTGACAATAAAGTCGCTGCAGTTGCCCCAGGTCAATCAGTAGTATTCTATCAAGATGCGGATTGCCTAGGCGGAGCTGTGATTGATAAGGCTTTAAAAAACTAAATTATTTATAAGGAGTACTTTAATGGCAGATATTAAGGGCGAAACTATTGCTCTGGCAGCTTTGTTTCAATGCTGTGCCCAAATTAGCCGTGTTGCTAATACAGGTTATATGGATGAGCACGCAGCTGCCGCGGTAGTCCGAGGCCTATTAGTCACAAATCCCCAAAGTGTTGAAGATATTTACTCCCCAGGCCGTCTTATGACTGGTTTTAAACAGCTTGTAGATAGCTTTGATAGAACAATGGGAAATAAAACCTCAGAGACTATTGCTATTACTCAAAATGCGCTTAAGATTATCGCCTTAGAAGTAAATATCTCTCGTAATGGCGAGATCTTCAATCGTATGGGTTCTGAAATTGATAGGCTTAGCACCAATATTTTGGCTAATGAACCTAATTATCTAGATGCTTCTCCTGAAATTATTTTAGATAACAATTACATAAAAGATTTTTCTTCTCTTTACCAATCTTTAATCAGTCCTAATTTCCAAAAACTGATTATTTATGGTGAGGAGCAATATTTGAGTAATCCTGTAAATCAAGACAGGATCCGTGCATTATTACTATCTGGTATTCGTGCGGTTGTATTGTGGCGTCAATTAGGTGGCCGCCGTCGTTTTCTCTTTTTCCGCCGCAAGGCAATTGTTGAGTGTGCCCGTAGAGGCGCTACTTCCGGAATTTTAAATTAACGTGATTTGAGGACTATCATGGAATTATCTTCACTTACCGCTGTCTCTCCATTAGACGGTCGTTATGCATCTAAGACTGCAGAGTTACGCTCGATTTTCTCTGAGTATGGCTTGATGCGTTTTCGTGTTCAGGTAGAGCTCACCTGGCTTAAGCACTTAGCTGCCTGCCCTTTGATTAAAGAAGTTCCGGCTTTTAGCGAAGAAACTATTGCCTTTATTGACAATATCATCAAGAACTTCTCTGAAGAAGATGCTTTAGATATCAAAAATCGTGAAGCTGTAACTAATCACGATGTTAAAGCTGTTGAGTACTTCTTAAAGGATAAGACTGCCTCCTGCCCTGAAATTGTAGCTGTCAAAGAATTTATCCACTTTGCTTGTACTTCTGAAGACATCAACAATAACTCTCATGCTTTAATGTTAAAAACAGCTCGCGATGAAGTTATTTTACCTTTATGTGATGAGCTTATCTCTAAGATAACTGATTTAGCTCACACCTATGCAGCAGTTCCGCTCTTAGCTCGTACTCATGGTCAGCCAGCATCCCCGACCACTATTGGTAAAGAAATGGCTAATGTTGTTTACCGTTTACGTCGTCAGCGCAACGAAATTGCTAAGATCGAAATCATGGGTAAGATCAATGGTGCTGTTGGTAACTTCAACGCTCACACTGTAGCCTACCCTGAGGTTGATTGGTATGCCTTCTCTAAAGCCTTTGAAGAGGACTTAGGTTTAACCTTTAACCCTTATACTACTCAGATTGAGCCACACGATTATATTGCTGAACTCTTTGCTGCAATTGATCGTTTCAATACCATTATGATCGACTTTGATCGCGATATTTGGGGCTATATCTCCTATGGTACCTTCACTCAGAAGACCATTGCCGGAGAAATTGGTTCTTCAACCATGCCGCATAAGGTCAACCCTATCGACTTTGAAAACTCCGAGGGTAATTTAGGTATTGCTAATGCTCTCTTTGTCCACTTAGGTAATAAGTTACCGATCTCCCGCTTCCAGCGCGATTTAACTGACTCAACTGTTTTACGTAACTTAGGTGTGGCTATCGGTTATTCTATCTTAGCTTGGAAATCTACCTTAAAGGGCATTTCTAAGCTTCAGGCTAATGCTAATCACACCGCCGCAGAATTAGACGATAACTGGGAAGTTTTAGCTGAACCTTATCAGACTGTAATGCGCCGTTATGGTATCGCTAATCCGTATGAGAAGTTAAAGGCTTTAACTCGCGGTCAAAAAGTTACCCGTCAGATGATGCTTGATTTCTTAGAGACCTTGGAGATCCCTGAGAGTGCTCGTGAGCAATTGCGTGAACTGACTCCGGCAACCTATATCGGACGTGCAGTTAAATTTGCAGAAGAGATCTAAGAGATAAAAATGAGGACTATGTCCTCATTTTATAATGTTTTTTTAGAAAATCTGCCAACAAGATTTGACACAGGCAACATTTTTTATGTTGCCTTTTTTTTATAATTAGATAAGGTGCCTTCAATAAACTAATGTTTATCTAGTAAAATATCTTTAAAAAGGATTTTTTTGCAAGACAAGTTAGTTACAAAGACAAAATTAGCTAAAAACTAATTTTTGTATAAGCACATAAAAACGCTAAAGGTCTCCATAATAACTTCCCTCACGAGAATTACGATATTGCGTTCCGAAATTAGTAC
>URKL01000039.1 GCA_900548485.1 uncultured Succinatimonas sp. | reverse complement strand
GGAAGGATTTTCTTTGCACGACGGGAAGGGTGGATGTCAGGACACTATAAATGAGGATCTGGTCATACCAGCAATGCCTGCAAATGCAGTTAATGGTCCTGTTGGTGAACAGATGGATATTCGAGCTCCACGTGCTCCTTATCGTACGGAAAGTGGTTTGCATACCCAATGGTCTTCAGGTGAAGCTATTTTGTGGTTTGAAAAAAATGGTTCTCATGGAATTCATTCTGAGCAGGATGCTTGGCTACTTTTAGGCAAAGTTTTAAAAAGCTTAGATATTAAGGTAGGTGAGGAGAGTGCTGATAATTACGAACTCACTACCGTAGCTCGTGATTTCAATGAGTTTGGTCAGCCATATAGCCCGGCAGACTTGGCCTCAGGAGCTCCTCGTTATCGACAAATCTATAGATTACGTATTGGTCGTAATTATGATGACTCTTTAGGTATTGCTACGCAGATGATTGGTTCTATGACCATGCTTTCAAGCGGTTACCTGATGTCTGATTTACTAGATCCTATTGAGCTACAGCGTTTTGCTATGGGCTTTTCAAATCATATTATTCATGTGATTGACGATCAAAATCGGGTACAGACTCAAGGACCTCAAGAGCTTAGTGTTATTTTAGATACCGATAAGAATGGTCATGCATGTTTCGTTGTTGATAGCTCCTATGAGTTGACTATGAATATGTTGCGTGACTTATTCCCGCGTTATGAGTGGGTAATCTTAGAAGACTCTGTTAATAAGGCTTATCTAAAACTTGAAACTGAGGAAGAGGATGCCGATTTTTATCATGAGCGTGGTGTAGACTCCTTTGCTTTGGAGGATGGTGAGTATTATGTTCGTGTTGGTGTAGATGGAGATAAGAGTATTATTACCTTCTATGATGACGACGATATGCCGCTTCCACAAGCAACCTTGAGTCGAATTTATAGCGGTTTCTCGCAAGCTCTAATAAAAGAGTTTCAAAATTACACTACAGTAAACGTAGTCAGCGTTACTAATTAACAAAAAGGGCGGGGTACCGCCCTTTTTGATCTTAGGAAAAAAATGAAAGCATTATTTGTAACCGGTACTGGTACTGATATTGGTAAAACTTATGTCAGTGCGGCTTTAGCTCGCGCTATGACTAAAAAAAATTTAAAACTTGCTTATTATAAAGCTGCTGTAAGTGGTGCTGAGAGCATAGAGAGTTCTGATGCTGGTTATGTGAGTATGCAGGCACAGCTTAAACAAGAAACCTCGTCATTATTAAGCTATCTATATAAAAAACCTTTGTCTCCTCATTTAGCCGCGAGAGGTGAAAATCGTTTTGCATCTTTAGACAAAATTAAAGAGGATTTTAAAAATTTAGCTGATTATGATTATGTATTAGTTGAAGGCGCTGGGGGAATTATCTGTCCGGTAGTTTGGGAAGAAAACTTAAAACTTATGTACACAGATATCATTAAAGCTTTAAATCTAAGTGTAATGGTAGTTGCTGATGCCGGACTTGGAACTATCAATCACACTGTATTAACTTTAAATTATTTAAAATCTTTAGGGATTAAGATTCAAGGTGTAATTTTGAATCGTTATGATGAAAACAGTCTTATGCATAAGGATAATCTTTACATGATAGAGCAATTATCTAATATTAAGGTAGTGGCTGTTTTAGCAAATAAGGGGCAAGATTTAAAATTCATGCAGGATAATGTGGAGAACTATTTTGAAGAGTGCTAAAAAAATTGTTGCTTTAGATAGCGAATATATTTGGCATCCGGCCTCACAGATGTCTGATTATGAGGCTTATCCAGCTTTACCAATTGTTAAAGGCAAGGGAGCTTATTTATACACAGCTGATGGACACAAGATTTTAGATATCATCAGCTCCTGGTGGTGTAATCTTTTAGGTCACTGTAATGAAGAGATTTCTGATGCTTTAGCAAAACAAGCTAAGACTTTAGAGCATGTAATTTTTGCAGATTTGACTCATCCTTATGCTGTAAAGCTTATCAAAAAACTTTTAGATATACTTCCTGAAGGTTTATGCCGTTTTAATTTTGCTGATAATGGTTCTTCAGCTGTAGAGATGGCTTTAAAAATTGCTTTTCAGTATCAGATGCAAATAGGTCAAAGCCAAAGAATAAAATTTGCTTGCTTAACTGAGGGCTATCACGGTGAAACTATTGGAGCTCTATCTGTTGGTAGTATGGATCTTTATAGCCAGATCTATAAACCTATGCTTATGCAAAATATCCATATTGAAGCACCGGATTGTTTTCGTTGCCCTTATGGTTGTAAGCGTGGACAGTGCCAAGTTCAATGTTTAAATAAAGCACGTGAAATCTTTGAGCGCGAGGGTAAAAATTTAGCTGCTTTAATTGTTGAGCCTTTATTGCAAGGTGCAGCAGGTATGCGCATTTATCCTGAGGCTTATTTACAAGGTTTATCAAAGCTGTGTAAAGAATATGGGGTTTTATTGATAGCCGATGAAATTGCCACCGGATTTGGCCGTACAGGAGAAATGTTTGCTTGCACTAAAGCTAAGGTTACACCTGATATTATGACCTTATCTAAAGCCATTACAGGTGGCTATATGCCTATGTCTTTAGTTTGTACCACTAAAGACATTTATGATGCCTTTTTAGGTTCTTATGAAAGTGGTAAAGCTTTCATGCATTCGCATACTTATGCAGGAAACCCTTTAGCCTGTGCTTGTGCTTTAACTGTTTTAAAAATTTTAAAACGTGACAATATTATTGAAAAGGCTCAAAAACAAGCTCAATATTTGACTTCTCGTTTTGAAGAAATTTTTTCTGATATGAAAAACGTTGGTGAAATTAGATATATAGGTTTAATCCATGCAATTGAGCTTGTTAAGGATAAAGAAAGTAAAGAGCCTTATCCAAGCAAAATGCGTTTGGGATATCAAATTTATCGTGAAGCTCTAAAAGAGGGCTTACTCTTAAGACCAATTGGTAATGTTTTATATTTCAATCCTCCTTTAAATATTGAAAAATCTGATTTAGATATAGGATTGAAGATAGCTCACAAGGCGATAAAAAATATCTTAGATAAATTATAAGATTCATTGCTAATTGAACTTTTTATAGGCTATGATTTGGAAGTTTTAGCTTTTTGAGGATTATTTAATGCGTAAGTTTATCCGTATCTTTAAAGTGATGCTTGCTTCGGTTTTGATGACACTGATGTTTTCTTGCAGTGCTTCATCATTATCAGGAAAGAATTTTGTAGGTACCGATCTTATTGAGGTTATTGTTGACGGCGCCCAGCATTTAGATGAACAAGTGCGTGGTTTTGGTAGACGTAGCTTTGGTATGAATTTTGGCGGTAATGGTAAGAGCAATACTGCAACTGCAAATAAGAACCCTGCCCAGAAAAACACTAATGCCACTCAGAATAGAAGACCAGGTCTCTTAGGTTTCTTAGGTGGACTAGGTATGTTCTCTTGGTTATTGTTAGGTGCAGGTCTTTTAGGCGGTGGCTTTTTAATCTATCTTTTAGCAATGTTGCTCATTCCTATGATTGTGGGAGCTTTAGCGGCAAAGCGTAAGAGTGCCTCTGATGATTTACCCTCATCAAATTATTCAAGTGACGAACTCTTTAAAGAACAAGATAAAGATAAGCGTCAATTCTAAATAATAACCGGGGAGTATCCCCGGTTTAATTTTTCTAATCTCTTGTGCGCTACTGTTCTATATATTGCCTAATAATTGAAATAGGTTAACCTCCACAACAGCTAGCAAAATAAGATGGAGACCAAAGCGGTTTGTGTTTGAAGACTTAAAGATAGAGAACATGACGAAAAGTGTTAAAGGTACAGTATTAAATCCTGTAAGCAATGTAAAAGTAAAATCAGGATTAACTCGTTCTATATTGACTTATGGCTTTGGAATATTCTTTAAATAACTTAAATACAAGCAAAAGATAAGAGGACCAATTTTTTTTAAGATAAATCCCAAGAATAAGAGCTGAAAGTGTCCAAAATGCGGACATAAAAGATAACAGATTTTCCCTGTGCTGTCTTTTTTTGTATAAACTGTGGATATACAGCCAATGTAGAAGAAAACCAAGCGGGAAATATCCTTATGGCAGGGCTTGTCCGGCTAGCGCAGGAAGTGAACTTTCAAAAGAGTCAGTACTGCAAAAGCACTGAAGAGAGATAGTAATCTAAGCAGTATAAATCCCCTTGCGAAAGCAAGGGGAGGAAGTCAATAAAATTTTGAGGTTTTAATGGGATTAGCTAAATCACAGTTAAATAAATATTCCAAATTTGAAAAAATTTTTATAGGTGATAATGGCGGTAAGGGGATTTCTATTGATCCTAAAGTTGCCTATAGAGAAGCTTCTTTATACATAGATGATGTTGTAGCTGCCTTTAAAAAAGATGCGACTATATCTGCACAACTTGAGGATGTTCTTTATTATTTGTATTTAGCAAGAAGCTTACCGCGGGCGCACGAGAAGTTAGATAAGCTTATCGAAATGATTTGCGAGCATTCTTTAAGTAAGATAGATGAACGCCTTTACGAGAATTTTAATAGACATTTTTTTAGAGCAGATGACGATCTTGCTTCAGATGAGCTTGCTCAATCTTTATCTTGTATTCGCGACGATTTATTTGAAGAAAATTTTGAAATTTCTCCCATAATCATTCCCTCGGCGGTTTTACGTTATATTAAAAATGTTGCTATCGAAGATGATTTAGATAAATTAGTGCTTTTTTCTCATCCAAATGACTTAGCTTATTCAGACAATGCTTTGGAATTAGAAATTCTAATGTTGTTTATGACTAATTTGGAGGTCTTTGAGCAACAGCAAGGAGAAATCTTTGCTTATTATGGATTGCCTTCATCTGTAGCTTTACGTTTAGCTCAGAGCTATTTATGCGGTATTGATGTCGCTTATGATCGTTTGCAAGGTTGTTTCTTTTTAGCATATGCTTTATTAACCGGAAATCTTAAAGCACATACTCTAGCTCCTTTATATTTATTATCTTTAGATTTAAAAAATCAGGATAAGCAAATTGAGCTTAAAGATTTATTTTTAAATGGCTATTACTTATCAAAAATTTCTGATGACGAACAATTTTCTGCTTATTTATTAGATCATGATTATCAATATGAATATGAAGAATATAGGGGAGATATAAGAGATGATCTCGCCTACAATAGCCTTGTAATCATCGAATCAAATAAGTCTCTTTTTGATATTTCTACTGATTTAAATGGTTTAGTCATTTCTAATATGGAAGATGATGAGCTTGAGGAAAAAACTAGATCATTATTATTAACTTTAGGTGAATGTCTTTGTGATCGTATCTGTCAACAAGGGGCAACTCCTACTGCTTTTGCGGCCTTATTTATTTTATTTAATCTTCTGCCGCCAGCTTATTTAAATAATTTTTATAAATTATTAGTAGATAAGAATTATCTTGAAAATAATTCTTGTGAAGGTCCGCAACAGCTTTTATTTGCCATCTTAAGAAAAAGTAATTTACCTGTAAATTACTATGCTTATAAGGCTTTAATGGAAAACATTTTCTTTTTTGTAAATGATGAAACGCTTAAATATGTTGAGAGTTTAGCTTCGCTTGGTGATGGGCATGGTCTATTTAATTTAAATAGTCAAAAATGGAAGGCTACTGTTAAAGCTGAGCCTAAAAAAGCCTTTAAACCACAAATGATCTGGATGAAAGGTTGTTTGGCATATGATGGATTAAGTTGGTTTAATCAAGCTTTAGCAGCTATGCTTAATTCAAAATATGAAGAGGCTATAATTTGTGCTAAGAATGCTATAAAGTGTAATATCTCTACGGGCTTTTATATCCTTTATAGAGTTTATATGCTTTCAGACATGAATCTTGCTCATACTTATTTGCGCTATGGTAAAGAGTATTTATTAAAGGATGCTGAAAAAGAATATAACAGCTTAAAGCAAAGAGATAGCTTTGACCCACTACCTTTTATGCAGGTTTTAGAAGAAATTGAAAATCTTGCAGAAAGCTCAGGTGAGGTCTGTTTATTTATGGCGATCTTATCGAAAAGTGGCACTATTTTTCCTACAGATCCTTTCCGCGAAATTTACTATATGCGTAAAGCTGTTGGTCTTGGAGTTCTTGAGGCTCGAGAGTTATTATCTGAAGCTTATAAACTTCATCTAAAAGATGAAGATGAGGGGCATTATCCTTTTAGGCCTTTTAGTGATACTTTGACTGAAGGTTATAAGAATGCTCAATATCAAATTGATTTTTCTAGTGTAAAGAATATTGAAAAGAAGCTTGGAAGGTTAGTTAAAAAACTCAATAAGCTTTTACAAGAAGGAAAGAGCGATCTTGAAAAGAAAATTTTTGTAAGCATTACCAAAAATGGTTTGTTTGCAGAATATGGCTGTCCAATTCCGGTAGATTTTGAAAATAAGTATAAAGAGCAAATATTAGAGTACAATCTTGATAGTTATTTTGAAGTACTTGAAAAAGATTGCATCGATGAAAACTTAGCTGTTATTGATGAAGTTCTTTTAAATGAACGTCTTGAGATTTTAAAGGATTTGTCTACATATTATAAAGCTGAGGAAATTGATCCTCAAAAAACCTATGCAAGAGCTTTAAATGCCTTGCGCCCAGTTTCGATACCGGTTAACTATAAATTATATAAAGAGTTGATTTTAAAGGCCGGTAATGCACGTATCAGATGTGCAGGTTTATTAGCACGCTTATGTACAGATGCAGGTTTTGCTATAACTAAGTCATCATCTTTAAGGATGATGCGTAGAAATAAAGATATAATTATAAATACTGAGATTCAGTAGAGGAAATATGCAGTATTTGCTTAAAATTACCTTAAAAAACACACCTATGTGGCGTTTGATTGCAGTTGATGGTACAACAGATATCGCACATGTAGCACATTTGATCAATTTAGCATTTGGTTATGAAGATGAGAGCTCACAAGCTTTAAAAGTTAATGGTGTGTTTTTCTCAGCAGGAGCTATGGGAAAGGTTACAAGTTTAAATGATTTGAAGCTTTTTGATAGCTTAAATTTACATAAAGATGATGAGTTTATCTTTATTCACGATACTAATTCTGATTTAGAACATCAGGTTTTAGTAATGAAAGATAGCGATCATTTATGGTGTTTGATGCCTTCATGCTTAGTAGGTCAAGGCGCTTTACCTAAAACTAAACCTTTAAGCTATGAAGCTGTATGTGAGTATCTTGATGCTGATGATACTCCAAGCCTTGATTTACGTGAGGTTACAAACCGTCTTCGCGCATATGGAGCTTTACGTAAGGATAAAGAACAAGCTCTAAAAGATTTGAGTGTAAAACCATTAGATTTTAAAATTAAATAACGGTATTAGATTATGTCATTAAAGCTTTTAAATGATGTTAAGGTTCCAGTTGATTTCAACTTACCTAAAGAAATTGGCCAACAAGAATTATTAGAGGATGCCAAACTTTTTGAGAAGGCTAAAAATTTAATTAAAGAGAAAAAAGCTTTCTTTATAGCTCATTACTATTGTAGTCCTATCATACAGAAACTGTGTGAAGAGGTTGATGGCTTTATTGGCGATTCCTTAGAGATGGCACGTAAAGGTCGTGATTGTAAGGAAGATATAGTTTTAGTTGCAGGTGTACGTTTTATGGGACAGACTGCAAAAATTCTCTCTCCTAATAAAACTGTTTTAATGCCAGATCTGAGTGCCGAGTGCTCGTTGGATTTATGCTGTAGTGTTGAAGAGTTAAAAAAACAAAAATCTTTGCATCCTAAGGCCACTGTTGTAGCTTATGCAAACACCTCAGCTGAGGTCAAAGCTCAATCTGATTGGATCGTAACCTCATCTACAGCTGTATCTTTAGGAAAATATTTAGCTTCACAAGGTCAAGAGGTTTTATGGGTACCTGATAGACATTTAGGTTCTTATATTGCCAATTTATCTAAAGCTTCTGTATATTCTTGGCCTGGTAAATGTATTGTTCACGCTTCTTTTGCTGCAGAGGAAATAAAAAAAGTTAAAACATCACATCCTAAAGCTTTATTATTAGTACATCCTGAGTCCCCTGCAGAGGTAGTTGCTATTGCTGATTATGTTGGTTCCACATCTCAGATTTTAGCCTTTGCTAAAACAAGTGAGGCTTGTGAGTTTATCATCGCCACAGAGCAAAATATTTTCTATAAATTGCAACAGGCATGTCCAGATAAAACTTTTATTAAAGCACCAGTTTTGTGCAACGAGTCTTATGATCGTATTACTCCTTCTTGTCCGTGGATGGAATTAAATACCTTAGCAAAGCTTGTCGAGGCTTTAGAAACCCCGCAGGGACATGAGATTTTTGTCGAGGAAAATCTTAGGGATGCTGCAATGAAACCCTTAGAGAGAATGTTGTCTTTTTCAGACGATATAAAAAGTGGCAAAATTAAGTTAGCATAAAACGCAACATATGTGTTAAGGCTTTTCATTTTTTGCTTGACATTTTTTATAATATGGTAATAATTACCATATAAAAATTAAGAATGATCTTACCAGATCATTCAAAAAGAAACCGAGCGCACCTAGCTCGGTTTAATAGATAAGCCCAAATTAGCGCGCTTATCTAAGGTTGACAACTTACACCCTCGCCAGCCTCAGATCATAAAGATCTAATCTTAGTTATCCTCATAACTGAGAGCCTTATTATTTTTATAAAATTCTACATTAGTATTGCGGAGTACTATCATGACAGGCAGTCTGATATTCTGTATTTGCTTAGCATATTTTGTTTTAGCATATTTTGTTTATGGTGGCTTTTTAAAGCGCCTGATGGCAATTGACCCTAAACGTCCTACCCCGGCTCAGACCATGATGGATGGTATCGATTATGTGCCTACTCCTAAGATTGTTTTATTTGGTCACCACTTTGCCTCAATCGCAGGCCCTGGCCCTATTGTAGGTCCTATCATGGCAGCCTATTTTGGCTGGCTTCCAGCTTTAATTTGGATCTTAATTGGTTGCGTTTTTGTTGGTGCTTTCCACGATTTTGCAGCTTTAGTAATTTCTGTTCGCAATAAGGGTCGTTCTATCTCCTTTGTTATGGAGAAGATGATGGGTTTATCAGGCCGTCAGTTATTCTTATCTTTCTGTCTGTTATGCTTAGTTTTAGTTGTAGCAATCTTTACCTTACTTATTGCTAACTTATTTGTATCTACCCCAGCTGTAGCTACAGCATCATTGCTGTTTATTATTTTAGCTCCATTGTTTGCTTTAGTTACTTATAAGTTTGGTGTTTCTTTACGTAATGCCTCCTTTGTTTTTGTACCTTTAGTCTTCATTATCGTATACGTAGGTGCAGTTTTACCTTTAGATTTAGGTACATTGTTCAATTTAGACAGTGCCACTGTTCGTAATATTTGGATCGGCATTTTAGCTATTTACATCTTTGGTGCCTCTGTATTACCAGTTCAGTACTTATTACAACCACGTGATTATTTAAATTCTTGGTTGTTATATGCCATGTTGCTTTTAGGTTTCTTGGCAATTATTTTTTACAATCCACAAATCAATATGGAGGCTTTCAAAGGTTTCCATGCTGTTACCGCTGATGGTCAGATGACAGCTTTAGTTCCGGCTTTGTTTATTTTCATTGCTTGTGGTGCTTGTTCAGGTTTCCATGCTTTAGTAGCCTCAGGTACTACCTCAAAACAGCTTAAGAGTGAAGCTGATGCTTTAACTGTAGGCTATGGAGCAATGTTAATTGAAGGTGTTTTAGGTGTAATGTCCTTAGTCGCAGTTATGGCTATGGAGCCTGCATCCTTTGTTGAATTAGGCAAGAACCCAGCTGCAGCTTTTGCTGTAGGTATTTCATCCTTCTCATCTGCATTGGGTATGGATGTAACTTATGCAAAGATTTTTATCTCTTTAGCCATCTCAGCTTTCATGATGACCTCTTTAGATACAGCAACTCGTTTAGCTCGTTTCTTATTGCAAGAGTTATTTATGCCTAAAGCTAAGTCTGAGGAGGTTGATGAGACTGTAGTTAAATCTTTGAATCCTTTAAGACGTTTATTTATCAATAAATATGCAGCTTCCTTATTCATTGTTTTAGTTTCAGTATTTATGGCTCTCTCTGGTGAGGCTGGTTCTTTATGGCCAATCTTTGGTGCTTCTAATCAGTTGATGGCTGCTTTAACCTTCTTAGTTATCACTTTGTGGTTATTAGCCAGAGGCGCTAATTTCTATATCGCTTTAATCCCGATGTTCTTCATGATGTTTATGAGTCTTTGGGGTGTTATTCAAGTTGTTCAGCAACAATGGGGACATAACACAGTCTTAGTTATCATGGGTATCTTATTGACTGTAATGTCTTTGATGATGGTAGCCTTAGGCTTAAGCATTATCTTCCATCGTTTAAAGCAACATGCTAGTGATAAGATGGCAAATGAAGCTTAATTAGTACTGTTTAGACGCAGTTAATTTTTTATCTTTTAAAGATCAAGCTCCGGTATGAGATTCATAGCGGAGCTTTTATTTTTTTAGTATTAACAAAGAATGTAGATTAACCGAATACTTTCTTGTAGTCAGCCTGGAACTTTTCAATACCAGCATCAGTTAACGGGTGGTGAGTCATCTGCTCAATAACCTTGTAAGGAA
>URKL01000038.1 GCA_900548485.1 uncultured Succinatimonas sp. | reverse complement strand
CTGTGACCCTCTGCTTGTAAGGCAGATGCTCTAACCAAACTGAGCTATGCTTCCACGTGGTGGGTTGTGAGGGGGTCGAACCCGCGACCAACGGATTAAGAGTCCGCTGCTCTACCAACTGAGCTAACAACCCATTCTGAATTATCACAACTGGTGGGTCGCAAGAGATTCGAACTCTTGACCAACGGATTAAAAGTCCGCTGCTCTACCGACTGAGCTAGCGACCCAACCTTGTGGCTGGTTGACTAAGTGAGTCAACGAGTGAATATTTTATACATTTCTTATGAATATGCAAGCTTTTTTTTAATTTTTTTTTAATTTTTTTTTAAATATTTAAAGAATGGCTTATATAAGCCATTTAAAAAAAACAAAATGTTAGCCTTTTTTTCTAGAAATATATTTATTCACCTATTTTCTTTAGATTGAGATCATGATCAAAAATTAAAAACAATATAAAATTTTTTTAAGCAAACGTTTGTTAATTGACTATAAAGGGCATACAATATCCCCATAGACAATTCCATTGGAGAAAAAATATGAAAATTGCTTTAATTTTAGAAAACTCCCAGGCTGACAAGAATGCCATCATCTACAACGAGCTTAAGACTGTTGCAGAGGCTCACGGCCACACTGTTGATAACTATGGTATGTACACCGCTAAAGATGATCGTTGCTTAACCTATGTTATGAACGGTCTCTTAGCTGCCCTCGTTTTAAATACCAAGGCTGCTGACTTCGTTGTTACCGGTTGTGGTACTGGTGAAGGTGCTTGCTTGGCTTTAAATGCTTTCCCTGGTGTTGAGTGTGGTCACGTCGCTACCCCTGTTGATTCTTACCTCTTCACTCAGATCAATGCAGGTAACGCTATCTCCTTACCTTATGCCTTAGGCTTTGGTTGGGGTGGTGAATTGAACCTCCGTTACATCTTCGAGAAGCTCTTCGTTACCGATTTCGGCTGTGGCTATCCTCCAGAGCGTGTTGAAGCTGAGCAACGCAACAAGAAGATCTTAGACGGTGTTAAAGAAATCACCCACCGCAAGCTCATCGACATCTTAAAGGATCTTGACCGTGACTTCGTTAAGAAGACCATTGATGATCCTAAGTTTGCTGAACTCTTCTACCCTAACTGCAAGGATGACGAGATCGCTGCTTTCTTAAAGTCTCTCTAATCTAGACTAAAAAAGTATTTATTTGTGAAATTAAGGCATAGCTTGTTTTAAGCTATGCCTTAGTTTTTGAATCTTCAAAAAAATCTTTTTAACACAATCTGTCAGAATCTACCCCCTCTATAAAGGAGTAAATTCATAACCAAACTACAACTGTTTTTTAGCTAAGATAGCTGAAGTATCATTAGGATAACTCTTAACTACAACCTCAAAAAAACGCTTGGCCTTGTCATTATCCCCTAACGCTTTATAAATCAATCCCAATTTATACAAAGCATCTGGTCGTTTAGCTGAGTTCTTATATCCTGCGGCATTTAAGAAAGAAACACGTGCATCTTTAAAATGCTCTTGTTTATATTGTACTTGTCCTAACCAGTACCAAGCATTAGGAGATAAAGAGTTCTCTGCATTTTTATCTAAGAAATTCTTAAAAGCCACCTCTGATTCAGAAAGCTTATTTTGCTTTACTAATTCATAGGCTGCGTTATATTCATCAGAAACCTTTTTATCGGCTGCTTTTAAATTACTTACAGGAGCCTTATCCTGCTGTTTAGGAGTTTCGCTAGCCTTATTATCAGCCTCGCTCTTTACATCAGACTTATCTTGTTGTTCTAATTTACCCTGCTCGGCTATTTGCTTTTTAAGTTCAGCATTTTCTGCTTTTACTCTTTGCAGTTCATAATTTAGCTCTTCAATTTGACCATTAGCGGAAGCTAAATCCAACTGCATAGACTGCATCTGATTTTGCATATTTAAAAGAGCACGTTGTAGAGCCTGACTTTCTGCATCATCAGCATGAGCTTGTACACTGACAACCCCCATAGCTAACAGCATGCCTGATACAAGCTTTTTTAACATAAGAAATCTCCTATCTGCATATTTATAGTTCCATTGTATACAAAAAAGCCCCTGTATTACACAGAGGCTTAAAGAGCTAAAAAAATGATTGAATTAGTAATTCAATATAGCACGACGGTTGTGAGACCAAGCAGCTTCGCTGTGACCAGGATCTGCAGGTTTTTCTTCACCATAACTTACAATAGATAATTGATTTACATCAACACCTAAATTTTGCATATAACGGGCAACACTACGAGCACGACGCTCACCTAAGGCGATATTATATTCAGGGGTACCACGCTCATCAGTGTGACCTTCAATAATGACACGTGCATCTGGATTATTACGTAAATACTGAGCATGAGCTTGCATTACAGCTAAGTATTGATCTTGAATATTCTCTGAATCATAACCAAAATAAATGGTATTCTTGTCTCTAAGCTCAGCTGGTCCATTGAAAGATGAGCCATTGTTAGCATTAGGATCACCAACGGTTACTGCACCATCGCTATCAAGACCCTCGGCAATCTGATAGCCATCACCATCATTTACCAATGAAGATGTATCAGTAGCATCGGTAGAACAAGCGGTTAAAGTAGTCATCAACACGCCACAGATCATTGCAAAGAAATAATTTTTTAACATTTTATTTTCCTATAAATTTATTTTGCAAGTAAAGGTCCCCAGGCCGGAGAGCTAACCTCGCCGGAGCTTGAGGGCAAGTTTGCCTTAAATCTGCCGTCTGCTGAAACAATGGCCAGACCTTTACGGCCTTGATATACAGTTGAGTATATTACCATACTTCCATTAGGGGCAACGCTTGGGGATTCGTCTAATGATGAGGTGGTAAGCATATAAATACTACCATCAGCATCGACACGGGCAACGCGATAGCCATTAACTTGAGTAATAACAATTAAAGAATTAGAGCCCGGAATTGAACGAGCTGAAAGGTTTCGTGCACCCTGATAAGTTACTCGAGAGGTCTGTCTTGAAGCAAAGTCAAACTTATAAATCTGAGCCTTGCCACCACGCTCGGAGGTAAAATATAAAGCCTTACTATCTGATGACCAAGTAGGTTCAGTATCAATAGCTGCATTAGCTGTAACCCTTACCAAAGAACCTTGAGCTAAGTCATAGTAATAAATATCCGGTTGACCATCTTTTGATAAAGCCATAGCGATCTTTGAACCATCAGGTGACCAACTAGGAGAACTATTCATACCCGGGTATGAAGCTAATTTAGTACGCTTTTTAGAATTAATGTTCTGGACAAAAATTGCCGGAGTACGTCCTTCAAAGCTTACATAAGCTAAACGGGTTCCATCAGGTGACCAGCTTGGAGTCATAATGGGTTGAGTGGATTTTAAAATCGGAGTTTCATTATAACCGTCGTAATCTGCAGTCATTAACTGATAAGGAAAACGCTGTCCATGCT
Source organism: uncultured Succinatimonas sp. (assembly GCA_900548485.1). GTDB lineage: Bacteria > Pseudomonadota > Gammaproteobacteria > Enterobacterales > Succinivibrionaceae > Succinivibrio. The sequence continues at coordinate 7,433 of URKL01000038.1, read as the reverse complement.
TAACAACGATATAAGCGATGCGGGTGCGGAAAGCACCAGGTGTACCTGTATATAATTCATAAACACGATCTGAAATTCTGTGCGAAGCCTGACGCAATAAACTTGCCGGAGCATCTCCACGATAATGAGCTAAAACCTTACCCTTATTACCGCCTTGCAGACCTACAACCTGGAACTCCACGCTATATTTATTAGCATTAGGAGTCACATTACCAACAATAATTATTTCCGCGCCAGAAGTAGCGGCTACATCCACATTAACTGTACCATTAACGACACTTCCCTGCGGAATGGAAGATGTTGGGATTGGACTGAATTTACCTGAGCGCATCAAATCGGCAGATACCACCGAAGCTACATCAGTATTTAGTCCTGACGGCTGATTAAAAGGAGCTACTGCAATTTTATGACCGGCGTTGATACCGCCTGTAATCTCAATTTGCAATGCTGCCTGAACCTGGCTACAACCGACGATTAAAAACGCCATTGCCAAAAGTTTTTTGAACATTAACTTAACTCCTTAAGACAAAATTTTCCCTATTATAGTCACATCAAAGTTTAGGTGTCATTGAAATTACAATATTTCCACACTCAGGACAATTTGCCGGAGGTCTTGGCAACATACCAATACGATTTAAAGTATCTAAAGCTGATTTACATACTTTTTTATCACCCTGACATTGCTCTCCTGAAATAAGGCCATTGCTATCAACACTGATTGAAACCTTAACGGTCTTGCCGTTCATAGAGGGATCAATAAGCCAATTTTGTTCAATCATTCCCTGAACTTTAGCACCATACCCTCCAGCACCATCAGGACCTGCACCTAAGCCTTTACCATTTATAGGATCTCCATCTGTTGTACCTAAAATATCATCCTCTAAAGAATCAGCTTTTTGTTGAGCCTCAGCTTCTGCTTTCCTCTTAGCCTCGGCTTCCGCCTTCTTCTTAGCCTCGGCTTCCGCTTTCTTCTTAGCTTCTGCTTCTGCTTTCTTCTTAGCCTCTGCTTCTGCTTTCTTCTTAGCTTCTGCTTCTGCTTTCTTCTTAGCCTCTGCTTCCGCTTTCTTCTTAGTCTCTGCTTCCGCTTTCTTCTTAGTCTCTGCTTCTGCCTTCTTCTTGGCTTCTGCTTCCGCTTTCTTCTTTTCTTCTAATTTCTTTTGCTCTTCAAGTCTCTTTTGTTCTTGGGCTTTCTTCAAAGCTAAAGCTTTTTTCTCAGCTTCAATACGTTTTTGTTCATTGGCCTTGCGTTCAGCTTCTAAACGCTCCGCCTCTTGCTTTTTCTTTAAAGCAACAGCCTCTTTGCGCTCAGCTTCTGCTTTTTGTTGTGCAGCTAAGCGTTCTTGCAATTCCTCTTGAGCTTTTGCAGATGACTTAGGCTCGGGAGTTTTAACATTTTGAGACGCCTGAGTTTTTTGCTCTTGAGTTTTACCATTAGGATTACCCAAAGATGCAGGTGTAATCATAGTCGCATGCATAATATTATTGCGATTATCATTAGGACGCTCTGGTTTATCTAAAGAGACATTAACCACTAAGACTACAATCAAAGCCAAATGAATAAAGATTGCTATACCAAAGGCGGTACCAGTACCGATCTTCACCTTAACTAATCTCCAAGAGGTTCTGTAACTAGACCTACACTTTTAACACCGCCTAGTTTTAGAGCATTCATAAGCTTAATAACCGCATCATAAGAAACCAAGGCATCTCCTTGTACAACTACAGGACGAGATGGATCTTTGGCTAATTCTGAGGAAACATATGCTGTTAACGCATCAAGATTTTCCATTTTCTCAGAAGTGCTATCAATACTTACAAAATACTGCCCAACCTTATCGACAGTGGCAATAATAGGAGTCTTTTGATCTTCATTCATAGTCTCAGCCTCAGCTTGAGGAAGATCAACTGTCACGCCCTGCATAACCACAGGAGCAGTAGCAATAAAGATCACCAATAGTACCAACATAACATCAATGTATGGCACCACATTAATCTCTGCTACAGGGCGAGAACGCTTTCTTCTTAAAGCCTGCATGATTACTCCTGCTTAAAGCTAGAATTTGCTTGCGCCTGAGGCTTTATAAATGGATCAGGTCGTCTTTGACGGGGATCAAAGGAACGATGCATTTCAGTGTAATTTTGTGGAGCAAAACCTTGTGAAGGAGGATTGCTCTCTTGATGACGATGAAACTGCTGAGACTGTGAAAAATCAGTATTATTACGTTGAAAATGTTGATATTGCTGATTTTGAGCATATTGCTCTTGATATTGATGATTAGAGCGCTGTTGATATTGCTCTGTATGTTCCTCATTAGAACGCTTTTGTTGCGAGCGTACAGTTACCAAGCGACGATTTAAAATCGTAGCAAATTCATCCATAAAATTAATATAACGGTTCTCTAAGGCCTCAACTCTTGAGGCAAAACGGTTATAAAACATTACCGCTGGAATAGCAGCAAATAAACCCATTGCAGTTGCAATTAATGCCTCAGCAATTGGAGGTGCAACCATGGATAAAGTTGCATTTTTTACAGCAGCTAACGCTACGAAGGCATGCATAATTCCCCAAACAGTACCAAAAAGTCCTATATATGGGCTAATAGAGCCTATGGTTGCCAAAGTTGCCAAATGCCCTTCTAAATTTTCCATTTCGCGGGATTGTGCTACCTTCATCTGTCTATAGGTACCATCCATAACCACTTCCTGATCGGCAGGACCTGAATTAACTAAGCGTACAAATTCCTTAAAGCCTGCCGTATAAATAACCTCTAACCCTTGCAAAGATTGCTGACGTTGCATGCAATCTTGATAGAGCTTATTTAAATCAATACCTGACCAAAATTTGTCTTCAAATTCATCAGCATTTTTACGGCTATTTTTATAAAGATTAGTACGTTGAATAATGATAGTCCAAGATATAACAGATAATGATAATAAGAAAAACATCACTACCTGTACAAGAAAACTGGCATTAAAAACAAGAGCTGTAATGGAGAGAGTTCCGTTTTCCATTTAGTTATTTACTCCTAAAGCTTCGGCATCTGCTTTCATGAAGCTTTTTATATAGGTTCTAGCCTCTGCAGGCATTGGTTTAGGCCGCGCCGTCGTAAAATCTATATAGGCTAAACTACATTCAAATTCAAAAAGCAGTTCCGAATTCTGATTATATATCTGTTGAAAGATTTTTAAACCACATGCGCCAACTTTTACCGGGATCACAGTAATTTTTAAAAAATCTTCAAGACGAGCTGACTTTAAATAATTAGCTGCAATACTACGAATTACAAAGCCTTGTTTTTCTTTTAAAAGCGACTGCTGACTTAAACCACTTTTTAAAAGCCATTCCGTACGAGCTCTTTCACAGAATTTTAAATAATTGGCATAATAAACAATGCCACCTGCATCGGTATCTTCAAAATAAACACGACAATTAAATGAAAATTCTTGATTCATGATTATGCACCTTTAGGAAAATCAAGATTAAATTTTGCATAAGCTTTAGCTGTTGCCACTCGTCCCATACGTGAGCGCTGAATAAAGCCTTGCTGAATAATATAGGGTTCAACAACATTCTCTAAGGTATCGCGATCATTTCCCAAAGAAGCAGCTAAACTCTCAATACCAACAGGTCCACCATTAAAATCATAAATGATTGTACGCAGATACTCTCTATCTATATCGTCAAAACCATCATCATCAATGCGTAACATCTCCAATGCAGCTTTAGCAATATCTAAAGAAATATGGCCTGTACCTTTAACTTCTGCATAATCGCGCACACGTCTTAAAAGACGATTAGCAATACGCGGTGTACCCCGAGACCTTCTTGCAATTTCCAAAGCTCCTTCAGGCTCTATCTCTACACCTAACTTTTTAGCGCTAACATTTACGATAATTTCAAGCTCTTGTGGAGTATAAAATTTAAGTTGTAAGATAATGCCAAAACGCGCCCTTAAAGGTGAGGTTAAAGTACCTGCACGGGTTGTCGCTCCAACTAACGTAAAGGGGTTTAAGTTAATTTTAATTGAACGTGCTGAAGGACCTTCACCCGTCATAATATCCACACTATAGTCTTCCATCGCGGGATATAAAAATTCTTCAATTACAGGTGAAAGACGATGAATCTCGTCAATAAATATTACATTGCGCTTTTGCAAATTAGTTAATAAAGCTGCCACATCGCCTTTTTTTTCTAAAGCAGGTCCTGAAGTCTGAGAAATTCCCACAGCTAATTCATTAGCAATGATATTAGATAAAGTAGTCTTTCCTAAACCAGGAGGGCCAAAGATCAAAACATGATCCATAGCCTCACCACGTTTTTTAGCAGCCTTAAGAGCAATAGATAATTGCTCCTTAACCTCATTTTGACCTATATAATCACACAATCTTTGTGGTCTTAGAGCTCTATCTTCAAAAGAGCGATTATCCTCAGCTTCAATTTCATCTAGGGTTTTCTCAGCACGAATATCCTCATTAACCTTAAGACTATCAGCTACAATGCCTAAATCCTTTGCACTTGCCATTTTTTATGATTTTCCTTTTGAGATCAAAGCTAAAGCAGCTACAATAAGCTCATCTGTTTGCGCATCAGGATTCTTCTCTAAAGCCACTTTAACATACTTAAGACTTTCGTTTTCTCTATAACCTAAGGCTATCATAGCGCTAACAGCTTCATCAAAATTAACCGCATTTTGCGCTTTAGACACCACATCTCCCTCGGGAGTAGGCATAGTAGTTAAAGAGAACTTACTTAAGCGATCGGATAATTCTACGACTAAACGCTCAGCAGTTTTTTTACCAACACCGGGAATTTGTTGCAAAGCAGTACTACGACCTTGCAAAACCGTAGCAATGAAAGACTGTACATCGAAAGTCGATAATACCGCTAAAGCCATTTTAGGACCAACGCCAGATACTTTGATTAGCTCCCTAAATAAAGCTCTAGAAGAAAAGTCATAAAAGCCATACAACAAATGCGCATCTTCACGCACAATTTGCTGAATATAAACAAAAATTTCGGTATTTTTTTGAAAATGAGATAAAGAAGTAACCGGCATTTCTACCTCATATCCTACACCATTTACCTCAATTAAAGCGGTAACACCATCTACTTGCAAAAGATTACCACGTAAACTTCCTATCATATAAATTCCTTTTATAGATGACGCCGTAGACGTCCTCGTACTGAAGAGGCATTAGCAACAGTCGTTCCCATTGCGCTTGTTACTCTATAAGTAAAAGCATGACAAACTGCGCAAGCTAAAGCATCAGCTGCATCAGCTTGAGGATTTCCCTCTAAGTGCAAGATAAGCTTGACCATATACTGAACTTGATGCTTTTGCGCAGCTCCATAGCCAACTACAGCTTGCTTAATCTGCATGGGAGTGTATTCAAATACCTCTAAACCAAGATTTGCACCAGCTACCATTGCGCTTGCACGCGCCTCGGAAAGTTTTACCGTTGATTGCACGTTTTTAGATAAAAAAGTCTCTTCAATAGCCATAACATCTGGCTTAAATTGTTCAACTAAGGTTGATACTCCCATATAAATGGTGCGCAATTTACAGGCTATGGGGCCATCTCCGGTACGAATACAACCTGAGCCTAAATACTGAGGCTTACCGTTAACACTTTTAATAATTCCATAACCTGTAATCCGAGAACCAGGATCGATGCCGATAATTACCACAAAATTTCCATCAATAAACAGGCATACCGCCATTAACATCGACAATGGTTCCAACAACATAAGGATTATCGCGTAAAAGTAAATGTACAACCTCAGATGCTACTGCCTCTGAGGGAATTGTTCCTAAAGGTTGCTGCTGTTTTAACCAAGTATCAAAATTGTCATGAACAAATTTAGCTACCTCAAGCATAGGAGTATCTACAAATCCAGGTCTCAAGGCATTGATATAGATATTATTTTCTAAAAGTTCCTGACTTGCAGAGCGTACAAAACCTTCAACTGCGGCCTTTGCGGCACTATAAGCAACCATATCACGCATTGAACGCACGGCAGCGGCTGAAGTTACAGCTACGGCAGAGAAGATTTGATGGCGATCTTTCTTAAAAGTCAAAATACGCAAAAGTTCAACTAAAGCAAAATAATGGATCTGCATCATCTCTAAATTGCGGTCGTAACTTAACTTACGAATACTTTCAAATCGCACAATACCACCGCAATGAGCTAAACCTGCAAAACTCCCATATTTATTAATTAAAGGACGCATAGTTTTCTCTAAAGAGGCAATATTTTGCAAATCTTCTACAACAGTTATGACATTATTCTCACCATAACGAGCCACAATATCAGCTGCATGATGAGCATCACGAGTCATAGCAAAAACACAGTGCTGATGTTTCACTAACTCACCTACAACTGCTCTACCTATACCAGAACTTGCACCTGTAACGAGATAATTGGCCATAGCTAATCCTTTTTCCACTTGATGTTGTATCTACTCTTAGGCAAAAATTGCTAGTGCTTTTTTAAATAGACTTTGCATAAACATTCTTATAAAAAGTATATCATCTAAAGCTTAAGCTAAAGCCTGAATATCGTTTCCCTGGCCTTGCTTTTTTACAAGCTTGATATAGATAAGCAAGATAACATTCATAAACAAAGCATAGACAATAGCCGGCATAGCCATTGTAGGATTATTAAAGACAAAAGGACTTGATGCTAAAGCAATTGCTTGAGCCGCATTTTGCATACCAACCTCAATAACAATTGTACGTCTGACCTTTGATGATAATTTAAACATACGTGAAAGTATTGAAGACAAAGTTACCGCCATCAAGATTAAAGCAATGACTGCAAAAGCTAAATCATTAAAGTAAGCAATAATATCGCTATAGTGCTCAATAAAGAAAATTGAGGCTAATAAAACTAAACAAGGAAAAGCTATCTTAGATAAAATTAAATTGATCTTAAAAGCCTTATTAGGAGCAAAACGGCTTAACAATAAACCTAAACTTATAGGTAATAACATTAAAACTAAATTTTGTACTAAGAGCTTTCCTATAGGCAGGTCAAATTCTGCAAAACTTAAACCACTAAAGCTCATTACAGCCTTTAAAATTAAAGGTAAGGTAAACATTGTCACTACAGTGCTTACAGTAGTCATCGCCACCGACAGAGCCACATCACCCTTTGCAAGTAAGGTAAAGATATTTGAAGAACTACCTCCTGGACACAGGGCAATTAAAACTAAGCCTAAAAGTAAGACCTCAGGTAAATTACAGCTATAAGCTAAAACTAAGGCTACTAAGGGCAATAAGACTAATTGTCCAAATAAACCAACAAGCATCGCTTGAGGTCGTTTGTATAAAAGTGCAAAATCCTTTAAATTAAGATTTAAACCCAATTCAAACATGTCATTGACAGAAATCGGAACATTGAATGGCGTCTTTGGTTCTGCCGCCTTTGT
>URKL01000037.1 GCA_900548485.1 uncultured Succinatimonas sp. | reverse complement strand
CCGCGCCGTATTTTTCCATATGTCTTTTGGATGTCTTTTACCACGCCGTTCAGATCGCGTCCGGCAACATTGGCAGATACAACAATTTTCCGCTGCACGTTTTCCCGACTGATGGTGTTCGGGCGTGGTGAATTTGAGAAAATGATTATGTCGGACAGACAAAGAAGGAAGTGAGCCGGCACAAAAGCAAGAGAATTATATCAGTATTTTATACAATTTTATCAAAAGAAATTAAAAGAGATGATTTTTTTAACTTGTTGTAAAATCAAACATTTTAGTTTTTTTAAAATATTTAAATATCTAGTACAAAATATGTAGCAATAGTTTAAATCTTGACAATATTTAAATTTATCATATACAATTGTCCGACCTGGGGATGATTTTGGTTTCGACCGGAAGCATGGATTCCTAGGAGCATGTCGAGGTGCGGGGCCTCGTAAAAAAATCGCATTAAAATAGTCGCAAACGACGAAACCTACGCTTTGGCAGCTTAATAACCTGCGCATAGCCCTCAGTTCTAAGCCTTTCTAGTGACGCTTAGTCTTACTGGGGTCGGTTTTCACTAGATCGAACGGAAGCCCCGTCTGAGGTGGAAGTTTTAAAGATTTTTTCAGACTGGACATTATGTGGCGTGGCGGTCCGCAGCAGGTGTTGAGATCAATGATTGCCTAAACATGTAGCGCCGAAGATGAAATCTTTTGGGACGAGGGTTCGAGTCCCTCCATCTCCACCAATAGCCACCTTTTAAGGTGGTTTTTTGTGTCTTTTAATGGCACCTTTTTGTGAAATAATCCTTTTGTTTTTCATGCACATATAGTCTAATTTTGTTCTATGACGTTTATAGATGTCTAAAGTCGTTTTTAGGTCTATAATGTCAAAAATGGTCCCCTAGTTGGTCCCCAATATTATTTTATTTTTTTCTATTTACTCCACAAAAATAAAGATAAATCCCAAGAATACGAGCAGGAAGTGTCCAAAATGCGGACATATCTTAAAAGATAACAGACTTTCTTAAACTATCTTCATTATGTACAAATTGTGGATATACAGCCAATGTATATGAAAACGTAGCTGGAAATATCCTTATGGCAGGGCTTGCCAAGCTAAATTAGGAAGTGAGCTTTCAAAAGAGTCAGCACTGAAAAGAGATAGTAATGTAAGCTGTATAAATCCCCTTGTTTTAGCAAGGAGAGGAAGTCAATCTGTATGTAACATAATCCGTTAAAAGTTCATCATCTCTAAGGTGTGGCTATATGTACTTTCATAGTGTATTTTTCTTTTTGAAGGTCTTGTAAATCATTATTTTGAGATCTTCGTAAGGAATTTGTTAAAAGCTAAAAAAATATTTGAAAAAAAGCTATATATTATCAAAGTTAAGCGACTATGTTGTTGTAGCCGGCAATAGCATAGGCTCCTAGACATAAAATTTTTTAATACAATTTGTTGTAAATTTTAAAGTTGTGAATTAAGAAAAATATTTTTGTCGAAACAGCGGTTGTGTTGTGATAAAATTTGCAGGCCCTTAACTGAGTTTGTGATCGGTCTGAGGGCAAAGTTATTATCCATCACAAAGGAGCATATACAAATGTCTTTAACTGTTGAACAGAAAGCAAAAATCATCGCTGAGTTTGGTCGTAACCCGCAGGATACTGGTTATCCTGAGGTTCAGATTGCCCTTTTAACTGCAAGAATCACTGATTTGCAGCCGCACTTTGAAACCCACAAGAAAGACCATCACAGCCGTCGCGGTTTGTTGCGTTTAGTTGCTCAGCGCCGCAAGATGCTTGACTATCTGAAAGACTCCGATTTGGCTCGTTACACTGCCATCATCGAGAAGTTAAAGCTCCGTCGCTAATCCGGCGTCTGGATCGGGCGGCAAATATGCCGCCCAATTTTTAGCAGATCCGTCAAGAGGCACAATAAAAAGACGGATCCATGTGGAGAATTTTAATGAATTTAAAGCCTACCGTGCACACCTTCAAATACGGTCGTCATACAATCACTTTAGAAACCGGTGCAATTGGTCGTCAGGCTGACTCAGCCGTTATGGCATCTATGGACGATACTACCGTCTTTGCCACAGTCGTCTGCAATCGTCGTGAGGAAGTCGCAGGTCGTGATTTCTTCCCGTTAACTGTAAATTATCAAGAACGTTCTTATGCAGCTGGCAAGATCCCTGTATCTTTCTTCCGCCGTGAGGGCCGTGCTACTGAAGGTGAAACCTTAATTTCACGTCTTATCGATCGTCCTTTACGTCCGCTTTTCCCTGATGCTTTCGTAAATGAGGTTCAGGTAGTAGTTACTGTAATGTCTGCTAACCCTGAAATCCCGACCGATATCATTTCTATTATTGCCTCATCAGCAGCTTTAGCCTCCTCAGGTCTGCCTTGGAATGGTCCATTAGGTGCAGCTCGTGTAGGTTATATCAACGGTGAGTATGTATTAAATCCTTTAACCTCTGAGATTCGTCAATCTGATCTCGACTTAGTTGTAGCAGGTTCTGAGAAAGCTGTAGTTATGGTTGAGTCTGAGGCTAATCAATTACCAGAGTCTGTAATGCTTGGTGCTGTAATGTATGGCCAAGAGCAATTACAACAGGTTATTGGTAATATTAAAGAATTCGCTCAAAAAGCTAATCGCCCTGTATGGGATTGGCAAGCTCCGGCTGAGGATGAGGAATTAGTTGCTGCTGTTAAGGCTGAAACTTCCGAGGCTATTGGTGATGCCTTCCGCATTGTTGATAAATTAGAGCGTCAGGATAAATTAGCTGCAATTGAGAAGGTTGCTATTGAGAAATTAGTCGCCTCTCGTGAAGATTGGGCTGAAAAGTCTCAAGATATTGCTAAAATTTTCTTTGAGTTAGAGCGTAATATTGTACGTGAGCGTATCTTAAGCGGTGAAAATCGTATTGATGGTCGTTCACTACGTATGATTAGACCTATTACCATTGCAACTGGTATTTTACCGCGTGTTCACGGTTCTGCTTTATTTACTCGTGGTGAAACTCAGTCTATCGGTACTTGTACTTTAGGATCTGAGCGCGATGCTCAAACTTTTGAGGATATGACAGGTGTTCGTACTGAACGCTTCATTCTTCACTATAATTTCCCGCCATACTGTGTAGGTGAGACTGGTCTTATTGGTTCTCCTAAGCGCCGTGAAATTGGTCATGGTCGTTTAGCAAAGCGTGCCTTAAAGGCTGTTTTACCAGAGATGGACAATTTCCCTTATACCATTCGTGTAGTATCAGAGATTACCGAGTCTAATGGTTCTTCTTCAATGGCATCTGTTTGCTCAGGCTGTATGTCTTTATTAGATGCAGGTGTACCGCTTAAGGCTCCGGTTGCAGGTATTGCCATGGGTTTAGTTAAAGAAGGTGAGCGTGTTGCCATTTTAACTGACATTATGGGTGATGAAGATCATTTAGGTGATATGGACTTCAAGGTAGCAGGTTCTCGTGAAGGTGTTACTGCTTTACAGATGGATATCAAGACTGATGGTATCACCCGTGAGATCATGCAACAGGCTTTAACCGATGCTCATGCAGCCCGCATTCATTTATTAAATGTAATGCAACAAGCCTTGCCAAATCCACGTGAGCATATGTCTCCTTATGCTCCACGTTTGGTTACAATTAAGGTTCCTGTAAATAAGGTTAAAGATGTTATTGGTAAGGGTGGTTTTAATGTCCGCTCAATCCAAGCTGATACCAATTCACAAATTGATATTGCAGATGATGGTACTGTAAAGATTTCAGCCTCCTCTGAGCACAGTGCAACTGAAGCTATTAAGCGCATTAAGGAGCTTTTAGTTGAGGTTGAGGTTGGTCAGGATTACGACGGCAAGGTTGTTCGTATTACTGATTTCGGCGCTTTCGTCAACATTTTACCAGGACGTGATGGTTTAGTTCACATCTCTCAGATAACTGAGGAGCGTGTGGAAAATGTTGGTGATTATTTACGTGTTGGTGATAATGTTCGTGTACGTGTTTTAGACATCGACAATACTGGACGTATTCGTTTATCTATCAAAGCCCTCACCGAAGAAGCTGCTGTAGCTAACGCTGAAGCAGAGTCTGAGGCAGAGAGTGTTCAGGAAGATTCTTTTCAAGATAAGGTTGAAGTCTCAGAAACTGTAGAATCAACTGTTGAGGAGACTGTAGAAGTTGAAAATGCACCTGTTGCTCAACAGGCAGATGCTAATGATGATGAAGGCAAGTCAGAGCGTTAAGCATAGCTTTTCAGAATACTAAATTATTAGCCCGAAAGTCTTAGACGTTCGGGCTTTTTGGGTTTTTATTAAGGTAATAATAAATGGCTACACGTGAGCATTTTTCCTCTCGCTTAGGATTTGTTTTAATTGCTGCCGGTTGCGCTATTGGTTTAGGCAATGTTTGGCGCTTCCCGTTTATTGTCGGCCAGTATGGCGGTGCAATTTTTGTTTTAATTTATTTATTCTTTTTATTTTTATTTGGCTTACCTTTATTAACTATTGAGCTTGCTGTAGGTCGTGCCTCAAGAAGAAGTTTGGCTCAATCTTTTGAAATTTTGGAAGAAAAGGGAGCTTCTTGGCATTTAAACAAGTATTGGATGATCTTGGGTAATTATGTGCTCATGTCATTTTATACGGTTGTGACCGGTTGGATGATGTTCTACTGTATTAAGGGGTTTACAGGCGAATTTGGTGTTAATACCGATGCCGCTACAGCAGCTCAGTCATTCACTAAAATGCTTTCTTCTCCTGCCGATATGTTGACCTCCATGTTAGCTGTGATAGCAATCGGTTTTGGTGTTTGCGCTATGGGTTTACGTAAGGGTGTTGAACGTATTACTAAGCCTATGATGATTATGCTGTTTGCTATCATGATTTTCTTAGCTATTAGATCTTGTTATTTACCAGGATTTGCAGAGGGCATTGCTTATTATCTAAGTCCAAGTCTTGAGAATTTCTCACAGCATAGTTTAACTGAGGTTTTATCTGCAGCGATGGCTCAGGCTTTCTTTACCTTATCCATTGGTATTGGTGCCATTCAAATTTTCGCCACTTATGCGCCTTCAGACCATACCTTATTTTCCGAGAGTATCAATATTGCCGTTTTAGATACTTTAGTAGCTTTTATTTCAGGTCTCATCATTTTTCCTGCTTGCTTTAGCTATGATGTACAGCCAGATCAAGGCCCAGGTTTAATCTTTATTACCTTAGTATCCATCTTTTCTCATATGGAAAATGGCGCTGTTTGGGGAGGCTTATTCTTCCTGTTTATGACCTTTGCCGCCCTTTCAACTGTAGTTGCTGTATTTGAGAATATTATTGCTATTTCCATGGAATTATTTACAACTTCTCGCCGTCGTGCAGTAGTTGGTAATTTCTTGGTGGTATTGTTTATTTCTTTACCTTGTTTATTTGGCTTTAATTATTTATCAGATGTTCATCCTTTAGGCGGAAACAGTACTTTCTTAGATTTAGAGGACTTTATTATTTCAAATAATATTTTACCTTTAGGTGCTTTATGTTATTTGATTTTTGTTACTTGGAAACGCGGTTGGGGCTTTAAGAACTATCTTGCCGAGGCAAATTTAGGTAAAGGTCCTAAAATGCCTTTATGGATAGAAAAATACTATCGCTTTGTATTACCGGTAGTAATTTTCTTATTAGTTGCCAATGGTTATGTTACCGTCTTTGGTTAAGGGATAAATTGTGGCTCGAGAGCAATTTTCATCAAGACTGGGCTTTTTGCTAATTACTGCCGGATGTGCTATTGGTTTAGGTAATGTGTGGCGTTTCCCGTATATTACCGGCCAGTACGGTGGTGCAGTCTTTGTTTTAATTTATATAAGTTTCTTGCTTTTAGTCGGTTTACCGATGTTAAGTATTGAGCTTGCCGTAGGACGTGCTTCGCGTTCAAGTTTAGGTCGTTCCTTTGAAGTTTTAACTCCAAAAACTAAATGGAGATATAACAAATATTGGATGATCTTAGGCAATTATGTGCTGATGGCTTTTTATAGCTTAGTTACAGGTTGGATGCTTTACTATATGCTTCTGGTTTTTTCTGGAGGTGTAGGCGAGGGAATTGATCAGGCTAAAGCTGGAGAAATTTTTGGAAGTATGCTTTCAAAGCCTACAATACAATTTATCTGTACAGTAGTTGTAACTGTTGGGGCTTTTGCTATTTGTGCCTTTGGTTTACAAAAAGGTGTTGAGCGTATTACCAAGCCTTTAATGGTATTGTTATTTTTATTATTGATCTTTTTATCTTTGCGTTCATTTGTATTGCCTGGATTTAAAGACGGCATTAGTTATTATTTAATGCCTAGTTTTGACAATATTGAAGCCTCTGGTTTAATGACTACTTTAGCTGCAGCTATGGGACAGGCATTCTTTACTTTAGGTTTAGGTGTAGGTTCAATTCAGATTTTCGGTTCATATATGAGCCGCAAATATAGTCTTTTCTATGAGTCAGCTATTATTACTACATTAGATACTTGTGTTGCTTTATTAGCAGGCGTAGTTATTTTCCCGGCTTGTTTTAGCTATGGTATTGAACCAGGTTCAGGTCCTGGTCTTATCTTTGTAACTTTAGTATCAGTATTTTCAAATATGGAATTAGGTTGGTTATGGGGAGGCTTATTCTTCCTGTTTATGCTTTTTGCTGCTGTTTCAACCTTAATTGCGGTTTTTGAGAATTTAATCGGCATTAGTATTGATATTTTTGAGTGCTCACGTCTTAAAGCAGTGATTGTTAATTGCATAGTCGTCCTGGTTTTAGGACTGCCATGTATGTTGGGTTACAACCTTTTAAGTGATGTTCATCCTATGGGTGGAGAGAGCACAATTTTAGATACTTACGATTTTGTTTTAAGTCTTAACATTCTGCCTTTAGGTGCTATGGTATATATCCTTTATGTCACCTTAAAGCGTGGTTGGGGCTTTTTCAATTATGCTAGTGAAAGCAATACAGGTAAGGGAATTAAACTACCATCTTGGGCCTTGTGGTATTACCGCATAGTTCTACCGGTTGTGGTAATTGCACTTTTCGTTCAAGGATATATTGGCATGTTTGCCAAATAACAATTAGGGACCAAAAATGGATAATCGTGAACAATTTAAAACGCGTTTAGGCTTCTTATTGATAGCCGCCGGATGTGCAATTGGTTTAGGTAATGTGTGGCGTTTCCCGTATATTACTGGCCAATATGGTGGTGCTATTTTCGTACTGATTTATTTGGCTTTCCTCTTTGGTGTAGGTATTCCGCTTTTAACTATTGAGCTTGCAGTAGGTCGTGCTTCACGTCGTTCTATAGCTCGTTGTTATGAGGAATTACAGGCACCGAAGTCTCATTGGAATTGGAATAAATTTTGGCAAATTCCAGGAAGCTATGTCTTAATGTCATTTTATGGCTTGATTACAGGCTGGATGCTTTATTATTGTGTTAAGTTTGCTTCTGGTGCTTTTGGTACTAACTTAACTCAAGAAGCTGCTAATGCTCATTTTGCCGATCTCCTAAAAGATCCTTTAGTTATGTTTGTCTGCATGAGTACTGTGGTCTTAGTTTCTTTCATTATTGTCGGCATGGGTATTGTCAGAGGTGTAGAACGTTATACCAAGCCTTTAATGTTATTGATGTTTGCTATTTTAATTTTCATGGCAATCCGCTCTGTAACCTTACCAGGCTTCGTTGAGGGTATATCTTATTATTTAAAACCTGATTTATCTCGTTTAGAGGAAAATGGATTCTCTCAAGCTTTATGGGCTGCTATGGGTCAGGCTTTCTTTACTTTAAGTGTAGGTCAAGGCTCTATTGAGATCTTTGGTACCTATATGTCCAAGCGTCATACCCTTTTAACCGAGTCCATCTATATTGGTATCTTAGATACTTGTGTCGCTTTATTAGCAGGCTTTGTAATTTTCCCGGCTTGTTTTAGCTATGGTGTACAACCAGATGCTGGTCCAAGTTTATTGTTTGTAACTATGAATACCGTATTTACCAATATGACTTTTGGTGCATTCTGGGGTTCAGTCTTCTTTATGTTCATGCTAATTGCCGCTATGTCAACTTTGATTGCAGTATTTGAAAGTATTATCGCTATTTGTATGGAGCTCTTTAATATCTCCCGTGTCAAATCAGTGATCATAAACTTTTGTATTATCATGCTCATCGCCATCCCGCCGCTTTTAGGTTATAACGTCTTAGACTTTATTCATCCTTTAGGTGGGAACAGTACTATTTTGGATATGCAAGATTTTATTATTTCTAATAACATTTTGCCTTTAGGTTCATTGTTATTTGTTCTCTTTGTGACTGCAAAGACCGGAATGGGGTGGAAGCGTTATATTGCAGAGGTTAATACTGGTTCTGGTATGAAATTAAATCCAGCTCTGTACTGGTACTTTAAGTTTGTATTGCCTGTAATTATTGCTATCCTCTTAGTTGTAGGTTATATAAATATCTTCGGCTAAGTTATTATAAATAACAACCCCCAATAAGTTTGTTTAACTTATTGGGGGCATCTCAAAGTTTCAAGCTGGGATGTATTTAACATCACTATAAATCAAAGTAAAAAATTTATTTGCAATCTCGTCATTTGCGTTATACTTTTACTAACATTAAAACGCAGTCAATATATCTATGACTGTGCCTCAATAAAAGAACTACAGCACATTTTTTTAGCTTAAGCTAATAGATCGTTATGCTTTGCCATAAGGTGCATTTTCATGTCTTTTTTTAAAAAATCTTTAATAATTTTGACTTTATTAAGTCCTTTGTATACGCAGGCTGTAAGTTTAAATCCTGAGTCACTAAGAGTTTATGAAAATAATCCTTTAGTAGAGGATTCTCCTGAGCTTATGCAAAAGCGCATGGCTTTTGTAAATGCCAAAGAGGCGATAAAAAAAGGCGATGTTACAACTGCTTTAACTTTACAAAAGCAGTATTTAAAAGATTATCCTTTATCAATTTATATTGATTATTGGTATCTGGCTAAAGATCCCAGTTTGTCAAAATATCCTCAGGTAAAAAAATTTATCAAAGCTAAAAATCAAACTGAGCTTGGGGCATATTTAAAAAATATCTATATAGATTATTTATCTTCCCAAGGCCAATATAAAAAGGTTTTAGAGCTTTTCGGTAATAAAAAACCTTATGCAGATAGTCCTAATTTAAATCGTAATGAGCTTAAACGACAATGTCGTTTTTATGAGGCCAGTTGGTATACCTCACGAGCAGATGTAGCTGCGGTAGCATTTGCCACCTCTTTATATCAAAGAATGAACTCATATCCAGATGAATGTACTGCTTTGATGGTTTTATGGCAGCAAAAAGGTTATTTGACTAATAAAACTGTAATGGAGAAATTTGAAAAAGCTTATATTTCAAAACGATACGAAAGTCTAACTAGAAGTTTGGCAAATTCTTTACAGAACAGTAAATTTGCTTTACGTGTGGATACACTTATGGGTTTGTATGATAATCCTAAGATTGTATTAGATAAGATTTTGCCTAGAAATGTAGAAGGCAGACGTGCTGCTGTTTTAGCTTATAAACGCTATGCCTCTTTAAATTCTAATGAAGCTGCTGAAAATTTTGCTAAATTTTCGAAGATCTATAAACCAAGCGCAACAGAAATTCTAGAAATTAAACAAATTATTGCTAACAATTTTTTGGGAAGATTAAGTGATCCTAAACAAATAGCCTGGGTGGATAAGAATCTTCCGGCTGTAGGCTGGACTGATAATCTTAAAGAGATGCGAGCTCGTCGGGCGATTTGGTATTCAGAATGGAAAAATCTTTATGCCATAATTGATTATTTACCAGCATCATTAAAAAAAGAGATCAATTGGCAGTATTGGAAAGGCCGTTCAGCACTTGAAATTGGCAAAACATCTCAAGGCGAACGTATTTTAAAGAAGGTTGCCACTGATAGATCTTTCTTTGGTTTTTTAGCTGCACAAGCTTTAGACCGTAAACTGCCTTTTAATCATAAGAAATTGTCTAAGAGTGTACGTTTTCCTGAAGCTGTGGCCAAAAATAAAGCGGTTAGACGTTTTTTTGAATTAAATGCTTTAGGCGATTCTAACGCATCTCTTGAATGGCGTGAAATTGCTAAGACTGCAAGTGATGATGAGGCTTTATTGATGGCAGATTGGGCTTTGCGCAATGGCCATGTAAATTATGCAATTTCAAGTATTGCTATAGGTAAGCGCTGGGATGCTTTAAGTTATCGTTTCCCCATAGCATATTTAGATTTATATCGTAAATATGCTAGAGCTCAAAATGTTTCCTTGTCCTTTTTATATGGAATCTCTCGTCAAGAAAGCATGATGAATCCGGTGGTTAAATCTCCAGCTGGAGCTATAGGACTTATGCAGCTTATGCCGGCAACAGCTCATCATGTTTCAAAGAAGAATAATTGGGCTTACAAAGGTGTTTCTGAATTGGTATATCCTGAAAACAATATTCGCTTAGGCTCAGCTTATGTAAAGGATATGTTAGATAAATTTGATAATAATCGTATCTTAGCTGCAGTAGCTTATAACGCAGGTCCTAGTCGTGTTTTAAGATGGGCTTCTAAGGATGGTAAGTTCCGCGATAGTGCTATGTATATTGAAAATATTCCTTTTAATGAAACTCGCAAATACGTGCAGAATGTTTTGCTTTATGATGCAATTTATAACAAGCTTCTGACCGGTAAAGAAGGTGTTTTGCTCTCTTCAAATGAGCTTGATTATAATTATTAACAATAATATATAGCTAAATATAGAGGTATTTTGGGGATTTTATTGTAAATTTATGAATAAAATCAATTAAATAGCTTCTATATTAAAAATAATTAAAAAAAACAGTTTACAAAGCATAAAGTTTTGGTAAAATAGTCTGCGTTCGATGGGCAAGCCCAAGTGGTGAAATTGGTAGACACGCTACTTTGAGGG
>URKL01000036.1 GCA_900548485.1 uncultured Succinatimonas sp. | reverse complement strand
AGTCAAAATATCAGATGACATATCTGCAATTAAAGGCACATCACCGGTATCAGGAAGATCAAACATCTCAAGACCATTTACAGTCTCATTTATACAGCAATAGGCATAGCTTGCGCCTTTAGTAACCTTCATGGCGCTGTAATCAATATAATATTGACCATTCTCATCTTTAGGAGCGCATTCGTGCAAAATAGCCTTGCCATAACGCTCGGCACACTCTTTATAAGCACAACGTGACCAATGACCAGTTACAAAATAATCAGCGAAACCATCCTCTGGCAAAATATTCAAAGGAATAGCAGCAAACTGGCCTCGACCGCCACCTTGCTCAAATAAAATTTTATAATTTGCAGGGATATTTAAAAGCTTACGTAAATTTTCTTCAGCTTCTTTGGCTACTGCAGTAAATTCAGCAGAACGATGAGATAACTCAATAACACCTACTCCCATACCATTGAAGCTTGTAAACTCTTGTTGAGCATGCTCCATAACCTCTGGAGGCAACATACATGGACCGGCAGCATAATTCCAAGGTTTAGTCATTTATATTCTCCTCTTTCTGTGAATCATCTGACTCTTCTTGTGGCATTTCTGAGGCTAAAGGGCTTTGTGAAGCTTCTTTTTCCTGCATTTCTTTTATAGCTTGTTTTTCAAGAGCGCGAGCTTGTGCAGTTTTACGACTATTCTCAACTACATTTTCAGGAATAGCTTGCAATCCCACAACGTGCGCATCATCCATACGCATTAAAATAACGCCTGAGGCACTGCGTCCACACTCGCGAATAGTATTCATAGGAGATCTAATTAAAATACCGGTATCAGTAATGAGCATAAACTCACTCTCATCATCAGCTTTTACAGCACCTATAACATCACCATTACGCTCTAAATTACGAATTGCAAACACACCTTGTCCACCACGATTTCGTAAGGAGAGTGTATCTAAAGCAATACGCTTACCAAAACCATTAGCAGTTGCAATCAAACATTGAGCACATTCATCGTTAGGAGGCATGACGATCATCGAGACTACCTTAGCATCGCCAATTAAGCGAATACCACGGATACCGGCTGCATTACGTCCTGATGGTCTTACACCTGAGCCATTATGTCGAGAGAGACTATCCTGAGCATCATTATCCTCAGAGATCTCAGCATTATCTATGCTCTCCTCATCTTCATTGCCATCCTTTGAGGCCTTATAATACTCGCAGAAGTGGATAGCACGCCCATCTGAGGTAAAGAGATAGACATCATCATCGCCACTTGAAATATCAACACCGATAAGCTCATCGCCTTCAGCAAGATTGATGGCTTTAATACCACGATCACCACCGCGTTTAACAAAACTTTCAAAAGCGGTAACCGGAGTCTTCTTAACTAAGCCCTTAGAAGTTGCATACATAAAGTAGGTATCATCTTCAAACTTAGATACAGGCAACATCGCTGTAATACGCTCATTTTCAGCAATTTCAAAGACGTTTTGTACAGGCCTACCTCTCCAAGTACGATTTTCTGATGTCGGCAAATCATAGACAATAGAAATGAAAGCACGGCCTAAATTGGTAAAGCACAGCATCTTATCATGAGTATTTGCCACCACGACATTGTTGATAAAGTCCTCTTCCTTCAAGGAAGCTGCTTTTCGACCCTTACCACCATGTGCTTGACTTTCATAGGAGGCGATATCCTGATATTTGATATAACCTTGATAAGATAAGGTAACAATAACATCTTGCTTGGCAATTAAATCGGCCTTATTGAAATTACCATCATCATAAACAAAGTTAGAACGACGAGGAGTTGCAAATTCATTCTTACAGGCGAGCATATCCTCACGAATGACGCTTTTCATACGCTCAGGATTATTTAAAATATCCAAGTAATCACGAATATTTACCAATAAGCTCTTATAGTCGCCTAAGATTTCATCAGAAGCTAAATGAGTCAAACGTGATAACTGTAAAGCTAAAATAGCGCGAGCTTGAGTGTCGGAGAGATAATACTTACCGTCAATATAGCCACAGTTAGCACCAATCCCCTGAGGGGTGGTAATATTTTCACCATCTTTTGTGCGCTCAATTAAGGCATTAATCTTCCCGCCATCCCAAGGCTCTTGCTTTAAGAGCTCACGAGCTTCATCTTGATTTTGTGAAGAAGTAATCAGGTCGATAACTTTCTGAATATTAGCTTTAGCTACCATCAGACCTTCTGCTATATGCGCACGACGACGATCTTGTCGCAAGAGATAAACTGTACGACGTGTGACCACTTCTCGACGGAATTTAATAAATTCTTTTAAAACTTCCATCAAAGATAACTGGCGCGGATGATTATTAACCAAAGCCACCATATTTATCCAGAAGGAAGACTGCAACATCGTCTGTGAGTAAAGGTTGTTTAATACAGCCTCTTCATAAGCATCACGTTTAAGATCGATAGCAATACGTACGGCATTATCTTTATCAGATAAATCATTGACCTCCGCAATACCTTCAATCTTCTTATCACGAACTAATTGAGCAATCTGTTTGACAATATCGACCTTATGAACAACATAAGGGATCTCATCAACAATAATAGTCTTACGGCCTGATTTATCTGTCTCAATATGGGTACGAGAACGAATTACACAGCGACCACGGCCTGTAGCATAAGCCTGCTTGATACCGTCATTACCAACAATCAGGCCGCCTGTAGGAAAATCAGGTCCAGGAATATATTGCATCAATTCGTCTAATGTAAGCTCAGGATTATCTAATAAGGCTACAGTACCATTGATAATTTCTCCTAAATTATGCGGAGGAATATTGGTAGCCATACCCACAGCAATACCAGAGGAACCATTGACAAGTAAATTTGGAAAACGGGTCGGCAATACTTCTGGGATCTGCTCATTGCCATCATAATTTGGATAAGTATTGACTGTTTCTTTGTCAATATCAGTAAGCATGGCCTCTGCTATCTTGGTCATCTTAATTTCGGTATAACGCATAGCTGCTGCGCCATCACCATCGATATCACCAAAATTTCCCTGGCCAAAAATTAAAGGCTCACGCATAGAGAACCATTGAGCCATACGCACAATAGTTTCATAAACTGCAGTATCACCATGCGGGTGAAAGCGGCCGATAACATCACCGACAATACGTGCCGATTTTTTAGTCTGGCCTGTATGCCATACCTTAAGATCATACATATCATAAAGGACGCGACGATGAACTGGCTTCAAACCGTCACGCACATCAGGTAAGGCTCTATCCACAATCACGGACATGGCATAGTCAATAAAAGACTGTTTGAGCTCGTCCTCTAGGTTGACAGTAGCAACGTCGAAATTGACGCTTTGAGAGGCTGTCTTAGGGGAGTTTTCTCCTTCACGCTCTACAGCTTCTAAGGTCTCGTTGTCGTTTTGGTCAGACATTAATACTACTTCCTTAAATTTCAGTGTCCAAATTGGAGGATTTTAGCTTTTAATTATATCAATTTTGTTAATTTTTTTCAATGAATAAGACCTTATATACGGCTCTTCTAGCTTGAAAAAAAAGCGTTTTCTAAGGATAATTAAAGAGTCTTTTTTTTATATATCGAGAAATGCTAATGTGGTTTAAAAACGCCCGCTTTTACACTGTAGATTTCAGTGAACTTGATGCTATTTTTAGTGATGAAAAGCTATTATGTGATGCAATTGAAAGCACCTCTTTTCGCCCTTGCACTGCTCAAGAAATCTCTACTATAGGTTTTGTTCCTTTATTCGGTGGAGATACTTCCTATCACTTCTCTTGTGGACAAAATCATTTCTTCAAACTCCAAGAGGAAACTAAACTCTTACCAGCCTCCGTAGTTAATAATCAATTATCTGAATTAGTTGCGCAAAAAGAATTAGAACTCAAACGTCAATTGCGTAAAAACGAAAGAGACGCTTTAAAATCAGCAGTAATCAATCAACTTCTAAGTCGAGCTTTTGCTACAAGACGCGAACTTTTAATTTGGGTGAATCCTCAATGTGGTCTATGTGCCGTATCTGCAAGTTCTGCAAAGAGAGCAGAAAAAGGCTTAGCTATGATGCGTGAGGCCTTTTCAACCTTCCCGGCAAAGCTTTTAGAACCACATTGCTTAGTTGAAGATCGCTTAAGTGCATGGCTTCGAGATGGTAAACCTGAGCCTATTTTTAATTTAGGTAATGACACTACTTTAAAGAGTGTTGATGATGACGGCGGTACGGTGAGGATTTCAAGAGAAGATCTAACATCAGATGAAATCTCTGTGCACTTAAATGCCGGTAAAGTAGTCACAGAATTACAACTGACATTTGATGACAGCTTAATAATGGTTTTATGTTCAGATCTCTCCTGTAAACGCATGAAACCTACAGATCAATATTTAGAGCGCAATTTGCCCCAAAAGAGCGATGATGCTATTGCTGATATGCAATCTCATTTAGTTTTACAAGGCGAAATGCTAGAAAAATTAGGTTCACAAATTTTGGAGACTTTTAACTGTGCTCAAAAAGCCTGAATTGTTAGCTCCAGCAGGTAGCTTAAAACACCTGCAAATGGCCTTAGATTTTGGTGCAGACGCTGTTTACGCTGGTGTTCCTAAATGGTCATTACGTGTACGCGGAAATGGCTTTGTGCGTGATGATTTTGAAAAAGGTATCGCCTATGCCCATAGTCTTGGTAAAAAGGTTCATGCTGTTTTAAATATTATCCCACATGTTAGAAGAACTCAGGGATTTAATGCAATCTTAGATGAAATGGCTGCTCTTAAACCAGATGCCTTTATTATGGGTGATCCTGGACTTATTGACATGGTCAGAGAGCGTTATCCTGATATTCCCATTCATCTTTCCGTACAAGCTAATACGGTTAATGCAGGATCGGTTAAATTTTGGCAAAAAGTTGGTTTAACTAGATGTATTTTAGCCCGCGAGCTTTCAATTACTGAAATTGATCTTATAAAACAAGCCTGTCCTGAAATGGAAGTTGAGGTTTTCATTCACGGAGCCTTATGTATAGCCGTTTCTGGTCGTTGCTTGATTTCAGGATTTTTGGCCCACCGTGATGCAAATATTGGTGCTTGTAATAATGCCTGTCGTTATGGCTTTAAAGTCCGCAATATCCACAGCGCTCATAGTGAGGAATTTGCCGATCCGACCTCCTTATCAATGCAAATTGAAGAGAGCATGCATCATCCTAATGAATGGTTTAATTTAGAAGAAGATCAATACGGTTCCTATCTTATGAACTCAAAAGATCTCTGTGCTTTACCAATATTAGACAAATTGATTAAAACCGGAGTAGATTCTCTAAAAATTGAAGGTCGCTCAAGATCTCCTTTCTATGCTGCCGCTATCTCAAGAGCATATCGTTTAGCTATTGATGCTATTGCCAAAGGGGAGGAAGTTCCTCCTGAGAGTTACCAGATTGTCAATTCCATCCCCTCCCGTGGTTATACCACAGGTCTTTTGGCACCTCATCGTCCTGATGAGACTCAAGATTATGACACTAATGCTCCAAGTGCAGGTAAATGGCAGATTGCAGGCGATATTACCGAGCGCGATGCAGAAGGACGCTTGCTTATTACCGTCAAAAACCGCTTTGAAAAAGGTTCTAAGATGAAGCTCTTTACTCCGCAGGGCTTATTAGATTTATCTTGTGAGCATATGGTAGATGACAGAGATAGACCTGTAGATGTAGCTCCAGGTAGCGGTTATTTTGTTAAAGTTCCTTATGATAAAGAACTTGATTTAAAAACCACCGTGCTTTTACGCGACGATAGTTAAATTTCTATAACTCCCAACAAATAGTTAACTATTTTTTGGGAGTAATTCAATCAATAACGATTTTCGCTATATCTTTTTTGTTTAAGATTTTATTTTAGCTTTCAAAAGGAGAAGGATCGCCTGCTCCTACTCGTCTTACAATCGGCTCACCATCTTCAAAACGGATTACTGTAGTCGGCGCTGAATTTAAAATACCACCATCTACAATCACATCCACAAGCTTACCTATCTTGTTATTGATCTCCACAGGATCATTTTCAGGCTCTTCCTCTCCTGGTAAGATTAGAGTACAACTCATCAAACATTCATCTAATTCACCGATTAAAGCATCTAAGATGGCATTTTGCGGTACTCTAAGACCAATAGTACGACGTTTTTCATTCATCATACGGCGAGGCACTTCTTTAGTAGCCGGCAAAATAAAGGTATAAGCACCTGGAGTATTATTTTTTAATAATCTAAAGACACTATTATCAAAACGGGCATAAGTGGAGAGTTCGGATAAATCGCGACATAATAAAGTAAAGTTATGATTTTTACTTATCTGTCTTATACGCGCAATTCTCTCCATAGCATTTTTTTCTTCAAGCATACAGCATAAAGCATATGCTGAATCTGTAGGGATCACACCTACACCACCATTACGTAAAATTTCTGCAATTTTTTTTATAAAGCGTGCCTGAGGGTTATCAGGATGCACACTAATAAATTCACAAGTCATTTTTAATCTCTTTATTTAAAATGATATGGCAAAGCCTCTTCCATCTCCCACACGGGATCTAAATCTTCTGGAAGTTTAAGCTCCATACCTAAATCACGATATGTCCCCAGAGCATGAAAATCTGAGCCCATAGAAGCCTTAAACGCATAAAATCTTGCTAAAGTGGCTAAATATTCACGTTCTTGTGGACGTTGTTGACAATAAGCGACTTCAATACCATCGCCGCCTACATCTTTAAAGTAATCCATTAAAGCGCGTAACTTCATATTAGTCATTTCATAACGCTTAGGGTGCGCTAAAACAGCGACACCTTTAGCAGCATGAATAGCCTCAACTGCAACTTTAATATCAGGCCATTTTGTAGCTACATAAGCTTTTTTGCCCTTTCTTAAATAGACATTAAAAGCCTCATCTGCAGAAGAAGCACGCCCCTCTTCAACAATTAAACGCGCATAATTTCCACGTGTTATCGAAGCTCCTGCTCCGGCACGCATAAGAGCTTTAGCTAACATATCACGAAAGCCTAATCGTTCTAATTTATCTGAAATCTCCTGCGATCTTTGATCTCGCAAGATCTTCTGACCATCAGTATAAGCTATAAATGCAGGATCCTTATAATCTAAAAATAATCCTGCTATATGGATTTGATAACCATTCCATGTTGCAGACAGTTCTGCTCCTGGTATTAACTCAAGCTTGCCAAAAGCAGCCAGTTGCGCTTTTTCAATCCCTAAACAGGTATCATGATCAGTTAAAGCTAAATGAGTTATTCCTAAAGAATGTGCTCTTAAAACTAAATCCTCAGGGCTTAGAGCCCCATCTGAGGCCTTAGAATGGCAATGAAGATCGATTTTACTTCTATAAACCGGCATAATTATTCCTCATTTGCCTTAAGCTCTAATTCTTCCCATCTGGCATATAATTTATCTAATGCTAAAGAGAGCTTTTCGCGCTCGTTATTTATTTCTATAGCCTTTTCTGCACCATTTTCATAGATACTACCATCTTGCAAAGCTTCATCTAACTTTGCAAGCTGTTCTTCAAGATCTTCAACTTGCTCTGGTAATTTCTGCAATTCATGGCTTTCGGTAAAAGACAAACCACTCTTAGATTTTTGTGGCTTTGGCACATTGTTTTTAACTTTATCGGTCTTTTTGTCTTCTACAAATAAATTTTTACCGATACGCTCATAATAAGCTAGGACATCACTCCAACCACCAACTACAGTTTCAATGCTACCTTTACCATCAAAAATCCAAGTTTCAGTAGCAACTTTATCAATAAAACGTCTATCGTGGCTGATGACAATCACAGTGCCAGGATAATTTGCAACTAAATCCTCTAATAAATCTAAAGTCTCCAAATCTAAATCATTGGTAGGCTCATCCATAATCAAAACATTAGAAGGTTTGGCAAACAAACGCGCTAAGAGTAGACGATTCTTCTCGCCACCTGATAATACAGAGACAGGACTTCTAGATCTTTTACCTGTAAAGAGGAAATTGCTTAAATAAGAGATTACATGCTTACTCTTACCATTGATAGTCACCTCAGTGTGACCATCAGCAACATTATCAGCTACAGACTTATCCAAATACAATTGCTCATGGTATTGATCAAAATATTGAATCTCAACATTCATGCCAATACGTACATAACCTGAGGTAGGCTTAATGAGGTTTTGCATAATCTGAACTAAGGTAGTTTTGCCTGTACCATTAGCACCAACAATACCTATACGATCGCCACGCATAATGGTAGCGTTAAAATTATCGATTAAAACCTTACCTTCAAATTCCTCATGTATATCTCGCAATTCAAAGACAATATTACCACTGCGATCGGCTTCATTGACCTGCATGATAGCCTTGCCTTGGCGATCTCGACGTGCAGCTCTAAGTTTACGACGCTCTAAAAGATCTCTGACACGACCTTCATTACGAGCTAAACGAGCTTTAACTCCTCGACGAATCCAGGCCTCTTCTTCAGAAAGAATACGGTCAAACTCTTTATTTGCCAGATCTTCCATACGCAATCTTTCATCACGCAATTCTAAATATTTATTAAAAGATCCTGGATAGGAGTAGAGTTTACCGCGATCAAGTTCGACTATGCGAGTTGCACAGTCATCAGCAAAACTGCGATCATGACTGACAAAGATTACCGTACCCTCAAAGGATTTTAAAATTTCCTCAAACCAAGTAATAGTCTCAATATCTAAGTGGTTAGTAGGCTCATCTAAAAGTAAAAGCTCAGGATCTGAAGCTAAAACCGCGGCTAAGGCAGCTTTTCTTCTCCAACCACCTGATAGCTCAACTAAAGGCATTTCAGCTTGCAGACCAATCTTATTTAAAATACGTCTAACTACCGCATCATGTTTCCAACCATCATGCTTTTCAATAAACTCAGATAATTCAACCTGACGCTTAATATCATCACACTGTACATATTCAGCTAAAGCTTGACCGACAATTGGTACTGCAGACACAGCCATAGTATAAGCCGTGCCGCTTTTATACTGAGGAGGGTCTTGCTCTAAACGCCCAATCTTAAGGCCTGATTTTATAATTACTCGACCTTCATCAAGCTCACGTTTACCCTCAATTACCTGTAATAAAGTTGATTTACCAGTACCATTGCGCCCTACAAGACAAATACGTTCATGATCTTCAATTGCAAGATTTGCGCCTTCTAAAAGCTTATCTGCCCCATAGTTTAAGTGCGCATCAATGATATTTATAAGGCTCATAGATCCTTAACTCCGTCAGGTCCCCAGACACGGGCTTTAGGTTTATTACTACTTACTTTTTTATCAAAGCGCTTATAGGAACTATTACCAAAATTATCTTTAAAACCTGATTTTTTACCACCAAAACCCTGACGTTTAGCTTTAAAATCATCATTAAAATCAAAGCTCTTTTCAAAAGAACGCTCTTTACGCTGCGGGGCTCCATAAGGAGAGCTTCCGATAACTTTTTGCCATTTAGGAGCAAATTTAGTCTCGACCATAGCCTTAGGTTCAAGTTTTTGATTTTCACGCTTATATTCAAGCTTAAAGCAGGTATGAATACGACGATTACGCGCAAAATCTTCAGGAATAGTCTTATCTGAAATATTTTCAATTTCAAAACCGTAATCAGCTACCGCCTCTTCATCTAACTTAAAGTCTCGGCAGTTAGTACAGAAAATAACTGTGCCTTCATCCTTAAGATGACGGGTAAGATTTGATAATAAAGCTACATGATCACGCTTGATATCAAAGCTCACTGACATACGCTTAGAATTTGAGAAAGTCGGCGGATCAATATAGATAAGATCGAACTTTCTGTCCTGATCTTGTGATAAATAGAATAAGCAATCAGCTTGAATGAAATCATTATTCTTAGAGCTTAAATTATTTAAACGCAGATTATCCTGTCCCCATTGCAAATAAGTACGGCTCATATCTACAGATAAGGTTGAGCTTGCTCCTCCTGAGGCTGCTGCTATAGAGGCTGTACAGGTATAGGCAAAAAGGTTTAAGAAATCCTTATCCTTAGCCTCAGATTTAATCAAAGCGCGAATATTGCGTGAATCTAAAAATAAGCCTGTATCTAAATAGTCCTCTAAATTAACTTTTAAAGTTAAATCATTTTCATGCACATAGAGGAAGTTATTAGTCAATTCTTCAGACTTTTCATATTGATCTGAGCCCTTTTTAATTTCACGGCTCTTTAAAATTACCTTAGAACCTTCAACTCCTGTTACCTGCACAGTAGCGGCAATCATATCTAAAACATGGCGCTGTGCAACAATAGGATTGACACTCTTAGGGGCTTTATAAGCTGCAATGACATAATAACCATTGTAATAATCAATAGCGGCTGCATATTCAGGAATATCTGCATCATAAACACGATAACAATCTAAATCATGCTTAGAAGCCCATTTGGTAATCTTTGCTAAATTTTTCTTTAAGCGATTAGTAAAATCAGGAGCTATAATCTTCTCAATACTTTGATTAGTCTCTCCATCTCCGCTATTTTTAATTTCGTAAACGCGTAACTGACAATTAAGCTCACCGTTATAGAGTTTATACACCTTGTCTGAGTGTAAACGTAAGCAAGAGAGCAATTCCACTTCAGAAGATATGATCGCAACTTTAGCTCCTTTAAACTGTTGCTTTAATCTCTCACCTAAAAGTGTATATAAAGAAATAAGCTCGTTAAAATTACCCAAGCGTTTACCATATGGAGGATTAGTAACTACAGTAATTTCTTTATCTTTAGCAAAAGGATTTTTAAGTTCAGCTAAAGGTGAGGTATATACTTTGATGAGCTCGCCAAAGCCGGCCTTTTGCGCATTTTCATTAGCAAATTTAACCACAACCTCATCTAAATCAAAGCCTACAAGCTCAATTCCCTGCTCTTTAGCTTTAAGTAAGCCCTGAGAATGACGCTCATGAGCTTCATCTAAAATTGCCTGCCACTTAGCTTTATCAAAACACTTAAGAGCATAAAAGCCATAGAAACTACGCTTAATACCTGGCAACTTTGGGCGTTTTCCGAATAAAGACTTGCAAAAGCCAAAATAATCC
>URKL01000035.1 GCA_900548485.1 uncultured Succinatimonas sp. | reverse complement strand
ATTTCTTAAAATATCCCCTCTAAAGGACATAACAATAAGGCAACCTTAATATTATGGGAACAGATGGAGTTAGATTCTATACTGAATCCCAAAATATAACCTCTACTTGATTCTTCCCTGACAACAAGTCAACAAAGGTAGACACTTGGGATGGATCTTTAGCTTCTAGATAATTTTATTATTAGTTTAAAAAATATATTTGCAGTCAAATCCCGTTATATTTATAGCGGGATTTTTTTATTTATTACCATTATTAAATACAAAAAAAAACATACCGTAATCTGAAATAGGCCACAAAATCTCAAGTAAAGATTTTTCCTCTATATTTATACATTCCTCTTACTGCTCATTATTGACTTGTATTTTTTTGACAAAAATATCCGTTCATATATACGAAATTAGTTCATATATACGAACCGTCCGCACTAGCGAACGAAATTTGTGTTATGAATATAACTTTATAAAAAATAAGACAAATTTTCATTCATTGGGTAAAATTTTTTATTATTCTAAATACAAAGGTTGATATATACCACTTTTTATAAAGGTCGCATGTATGAACAAAGAGCTGTCTGAATCTCACAAATTAGTAAAATCAGTTGCCAGGACAATTGATTTACTTGTCCTATTTATGAATAGTGGCAAGTACCTATCTTTGCAAGATATAAGCTCAATGCTAGAGCTCCCCAAAAGCAGTACTTTTGAATTAGTACAAACCATGTTATTCAAAGGAATTATTGAATATAAAAGCAAAGACCATAAATTATATGGTCTTAGCATGCTTGCTTATGAAATTGGCAGTTCTGTAGTTGACAGCTTAGGTTTTACAGATATAGCCAGACCTTATATCCAAGAATTAAATCGCTTAACAGGAGGCACTGCTTTCTTAGGAATAGAAGATCATGGTCAAGTCGTCTATATCGATAGAGCAGAAGATCATTCCATAGTTAAGGCAAGTGCTAAATTAGGTAGCCGTAGAAATTTAAATACAACTAGCTTAGGCAAAGCTATTTTATACGCTCATAGTAATGATTCTTTATTAGCTTTACTAGGCCCAGAGCCTTATCCAACCCAAACTCCGTTATCACACACTACATCTGTACAAGTTTTAACCGATGCAAAAATAAGTCGTAGACGTGGTTATACCATCGATGATAGAGAAGATGGCCCGGATATGTTTTGTGTAGGAAGTGCAATTCGGGACAGAGCTGGGAAACCTGTTGCCTCAATTAGTGTGGCTAGTATTCATAGCATGTTAAATGAGCGCAAAAAGGAACTTATTGCAAAACATGTTGTTGATACCGCTCTTGAGATTTCTCACAAGCTCGGATTCACTGGAAATCGTATATATCAAGATTGTTAATTATTGGAGGTCATAACTTAAACAACACTTACTTTATCTAATTTTATTTGATTTTTAATGAAGTATCACAAACAAATATAAAGGAATGAAAATGGTTAATAAATATCTGAAGTTCGTTAAATATGCTGCCGCTACCGTCGCTTTAAGTTGTTTTGCTCTTCAGGCTGCTGATGCTGCCCCTAAATTCCCAAGAAAACAAATTCAAATTGTTGTCCCTTATGCTCCAGGCGGAGCTTCTGATACCGTTGCACGTATTTACGGTAAAGAATTAGAAAAAGAATTAGGTAAACCTGTAGTTGTTGTTAATCGTACTGGTGCTTCTGGTGCTGTTGGACTTGAATCTGTTAAAAATTCAAGACCAGATGGATACACTATGTCTTATATGCCTGTAGAATCAACCATGATTTCTGCCTTAGGCTTATCAGACATTTCATCTGATGATTTTACCTTTGTTTGCCGTATCATGACTATTCCTGCAGCTATTACTGTTTCAGCCGATGCACCTTGGAACACTTTAGAAGAGTTCTTACAGTATGCTAAAGAAAATCCAGGTAAGCTTACTGTTGGTAATTCAGGCCCTGGTTCTATTTGGAACGTAGCCGCAGCTTCCTTAGAAAAAGCCACTGATGTTAAATTTACCCATGTTCCTTTTGATGGTGCAGCCCCAGCTATTGCTGCTTTATTAGGAAAAAATATCAGTGCTGTAGCTGTATCTCCTTCCGAAGTTAAAACCAATGTTGATGCAGGTCAATTTAAGGTATTAGCTGTTATAGGTGACCAACATTCATCCGTTGTCCCTGATGTCAAAACCACAAAAGAGCTTGGAATAGATGTATCCGCTATGGGCTGGGGAGGTTTCGCTGTTCCTAAGGGAACTCCTGATGAAGTTGTCCAAATTTTAAACGATGCTTCAGCTAAGGTTGCCCAAAGTGCTGATCTTAAAAAATTGCTTGCAGATCGTGGCTTCGAATATGCCTACTTAAATGGCAAAGACATGGATGCTTTTGCTAAAGACCAACTTACCCAATATAAAGAACTTATTCCTCAACTCATTAAAAAATAAGTATTAAGTTTTAAATTTTAAGGATCTAGCCATAGGCGCTGGATCCTTAAAGAATTAAGGGGTAATTATGGAAAAGAAACCCAAAGCGGACATAATCGTTGGATTCTGCTTTATCTTTGCAGCAGTAGCTTTTTTAATTCCATCTTTTCAATTAGGAATTTCTGGCCCTGAAGCTATCCCAGGACCTGGAGCTGGTTTTTTCCCTGCTGTTTGCGCAATCTTCACCATTTTTTTTGGAGCTTGGATAATTTTATCTGCAGTTAAGTCTGGTTCTGTTGATTTTTTTGGCAAAGACCCAGAGCAACTTGCAAACATCAAAATTATTACTTTTATAGTTGCAATATTTATTTTGTTCGTATTGCTATGGTACTTCATAGATTTTTTCCTAGCTACGGTCCTTTTATGCTTAGGTTTTAATAAAGCCTTTGGCCGTAGTTGGAAATTCAATATTATTTTTTCAGCTGTTTATGTAGCACTAATCTACGGCATCTTTGTACAGCTACTAGATATAACTTTCACCATTTAGGATAAGGAGTAGAAAATGGATCTATCTTTATGGCTCTCTACTCTTGGAGACATCCTTACACCATCTGTATTAATGTTCAATTTATGTGGTGTGTTAATTGGTGTATTAATTGGTGCCCTACCAGGTTTGTCTGCAACCATGGCTGTAGCTATTTTGACACCAATTACCTTCTGGTTTGAACCATCTTGTGGTTTTGCCATGTTGATCGGTGTATGGAATTCAGCAATCTTTGCAGGTGGTATATCAGCCGTTTTAATCAATACCCCTGGTACTCCAGCATCTATTGCTTCAACTTTTGATGGTTATCAGTTATACAAACAAGGTAAAGGTGGTTTGGCCTTAGGCATAAACTGTATTTACTCCGTTTTAGGTGGTTTGATCTCTACCCTATTCTTAATCTTTTTAGCCTTCCCGATTGCAAAATTCACCATATCATTTGGTCCTACTGAGTATTTTATGCTCGCTTTATTTGGCCTTACTATGATGATCTCTGTATCTGAGAACAACATTGTCAAAGGTATGGCCATGGGCTTTGCTGGACTAATGATTTCTTGCGTTGGCATAGACCCACTTCTTGCTGTAAAACGTTTTACTTGCGATACAACTGCATTAATTGCAGGCGTTTCTTTCTTGCCGGTTATGATCGGTATGTTTGGTATTGGCGAAGTTTTAAATCAAATTTTTGAATTTAAAAAATCAAAAGAAGCTGAACATCTTTTGATGATAAAAGAAGCATCAGCAAAACTTGGTCGTGTAACTCCTACTTGGAAACAATTTAAAGCAATCTTCCGTCCTACAGTATTAGCTGGTGCTGAGTCATCCATCATTGGCGCTATTCCTGCTGCAGGTGGAGATATTGCCTCCATCATCTGTTGGGGACAGGCCAAAAAGATGTCCAAACATCCTGAAGAGTACGGTAAAGGCTCTGTTGAAGGATTTGCCGTATCATGCACAGCAAATAACGGTGTCTTAGGTGGTGCTTTAACAACAATGCTTACCCTTGGTATTCCTGGTGATGCAGTCACTGCAATCTTAATTGGATCTTTAATGATGTATGGTATGCAACCAGGTCCTAAGATGTTCACTGAAGATGCAGGCTTTGTTATACAGATTATGCAACTTATGATCCTATCTAACCTTGTGATCATAGTAATAGGACTCACCACAGCTAAGATGTCTGCAAAAATATTAAATGCAAGACCTCAGACTGTTTGGACCGCTGTTACTGTATTGTGTATCGTCGGCTCTTATGCATTAAATAACTCTTTCTCCGATGTTATTATCATGGCAATTTCTGGACTTGCAGGATTCTTCTTTAAACGTGGAGGATATGCTCCTGGACCTTTCATTTTAGGTCTCTTGTTAGGTGGCATGCTTGAATCTAATTTAAGACGCGCTTTAGTAATGTCGCAAGGATCACTCTCTATATTTGTTGAACGCCCTGTAACATTTATCCTACTAATTCTAATTGTATTAACACTCTTCTATCCCTTAATCAAAAAGCATCTCTTTAAAAAGAAGGCATAAACTATGACTAAGCAAATTCTAAATGATATAGCCAATATAGGTATGATACCGGTGCTTTCAATAGACAAAGCACAAAGAGCCATACCTCTTGCAAAAGCATTACAAAAAGGCGGACTCCCTTTAATGGAGGTTATGTTTAGAACTGAAGCAGCTGCAGATTCTATTAAACAAATCTCAGAACAAATGCCTGATTTTATTGTGGGTGCTGGTACTGTTCTTACAGTTAAACAGGCAGAAAAAGCTGTAGATTATGGAGCAAAATTTCTAGTATCTCCAGGATTTAATCCTGAGGTTTGTAAAGCCGCTATCAAACTTGGTGTACCTATTGTTCCTGGATGTATTTCTCCAACTGAAGTTGAGGCTGCTCGTGTTTTAGGACTCAATGTCTTGAAATTTTTCCCTGCTGTAGAAAATGGCGGCCTCTCTGCTATGCGTTTATTATCAGGTCCTTATCCAGATGTTCGTTTTGTCCCCACAGGAGATTTAACCAGAACTCTATGCAAAGAATACTTATCCTTCCATAAAGTTGCAGCTGCAGGTGGCGACTTTATGTTGAGCTATAGCGATATCCATTCAGATAATTACGAAAAGATAACTTCTGATGTTGAAGAAACTATTTTAGGTTATTTGAATTTCCATATTGCTCATATGGGAATGAATACAAATAGCAAAGAAGAAAGTGTAGCTCTTGCAAATAAACTTGGTTCAGTACTCAAAATGGCTACCCATGAATACACAAAGAGTTCCTTTGCAGGAAGCCTTTTTGAAATCATGTATGAGCCTTTCTACCATGAAAAAGGCCATATAGCTATTGGAACTTCTGATGCTACACGAGCTTACCATTACTTAAAACGTTGTGGAATAGAGTTCATTGAGGAAACTGTATCACGTGACACGAATGGCAATGTAATTGCTGCATATCTGAAGGAAAACTTTGGTGGTTTTGCTTTACACCTTTTACAAGACTAAAAGAACATAACAATTGAGGTAAATAAAATGAAATTAATGCATGGCGTCATCAATGCAATGACCACTCCTTTTAATGAAGATGGCAGTGTTGATATTGAAAGCTTAAAAAAACAAGTTGATTTCCAAATTGAAAAAGGCGTTGACTGTTTATATCCTTTAGGTACTACTGGTGAAATGTACTTACTCTCAACTGAAGAGCGTAAGTTAGTTGCTAAAACTGTTGTCGAACACGCTAATGGAAGAGCTATAGTCTATATTCATGTTGGCGCTATGACTACAGCCGAGGCCATTGAACTTGCAAAACACGCAGAATCTATCGGTGCTGACGGTATTGGAGCTGTAACCCCTTCATATTTTGGATGTTCAGATAGAGCTATCATTCAATACTATAAGGATATTTCCGATGCTGTAAGTGCAGATTTCCCTATTTACTTATACTCAATTCCTCAATGTTCAGGTAATGACATCCAACCTGCCGTTGCACAAACTATTGCCAATCAGTGCAAGAATGTAGTTGGTATTAAATACAGCTATCCTGACATGGTTAGAATTTTAAATTACATCAATATCAATAATGGAGACTTCTCTGTTTTAGTTGGCCCAGACAAACTCTTCTTAGCAGGATTAGTCTCAGGTGCAAAGGGTGTTGTTTCAGGCTGTGCAGGTCCTATGCCAGAGCCTTTTGTTGCCATTTATAAACTTTACAAAGAAGGAAAACTACTCGAAGCTCGCGATATGCAACGTACCGCTATTAAAGTTATTGATATCATTCGCGCAGGATCTGACATGGGATTATTTAAAGAAGTTCTTCGTCGTCGCGGCGTAGTAAAAAACTCTTTAATGAGACGTCCTCTTTTAGAGCTTGAAACCGAAGATGGCAACAATGTATGGAAACAGCTTGAAGAGTTCCTGAAATAATAAAAATGGCGGGAATTATCCCGCCATTTAATAAAGCCGAAACAATATCAAACAATTAAGGAAATACAAAATGCAGCGTTTAGTTAATGATCCTGTCAATTATGTAGACGAAATGTTAGAAGGTATCTACAAATCAGCCACTAATGACGTAGGTTATGTAAACAATGATAAGCGTTGTTACGTTAGCAAACATAAAAAAGCAGGTAAGGTTGCGCTTATTACTGGTGGTGGCAGTGGACATTTACCTCTGTTTTTAGGTTATGTTGGTGAAGGTTTATTAGATGGTTGTGGTGTAGGTGGTGTATTCCAATCTCCAAGCCCAGATCAGATTTTAGAGATAACTAAAGAAACTGCCTCCGGTGCCGGTGCCTTATATATTTATGGCAACTACGGTGGCGATATCATGAACTTCGGTATGGCCAAAGATATGGCTGAAATGGAAGACATTGAAGTTCGTGAAGTTATAGCTGGTGAAGATGTGCTTTCATCTCCTAAAGGCCAAGAAGACAAACGCCGTGGAGTGGCAGGAATTTTCTATGTCTATAAGATTGCTGGTGCTGCCGCTGACGCGATGAAATCCATTGATGAAGTTGAACGTCTAGCAAAAAAAGCATGTGCTAATGTTCGTACCGTTGGTATGGCATTAACTCCTTGTATTATTCCTGAAAAAGGGAAGGCTAATTTCTCTCTGCCTGAAGGCAAAATGGAAATTGGTATGGGCATTCATGGAGAACCAGGCATTAAGCTTGAAGATTTAGCTAGTGCAGATGATATTGTTGAACAAATGATGAAACCTTTACTTGAGGATCTTCCTTATCTTGAAGGAGATGAGGTTTCTGTATTAATTAATGGTCTTGGTGCAACCCCTAGAGAGGAACTTTACATAGTTTATCGCAAAGTTGCAGAAATCTTAGAAAAACAAGGCATTAAAGTTTTCAATAACTATATAGGAGAATATGCAACCTCTATGGATATGGCCGGTATGTCTATCTCCTTATTTAAACTAGACGATGAACTTAAAGAATATCTTAAGATGCCGTTTAGAACTCCTATGATCATGCAATCTCAACTGTAAGGAGTAACTCATGGAATTTACTATCAATTCATTAAAGGAAGTGATGAAAGCTTGCTCTGCTTTAATGGAAGAAAATAAGCAGTACCTAATAGATTTGGACTCTGCTTTAGGTGATGGTGATTTAGGTTTAACCATGACCGCAGGTTTTGCAGAAGGTCTTTCATTTATAACCACAACTTCTGAAAGTGACTTAGGTAAAGCTACCATGCAAATGGGGCTAGCTATTTCCAAAAAAGTCCCCTCTACTATGGGAACTTTGGTTGCTTCTGGATTTATGGGTGCAGGTAAAACAGCAAAAGGCAAGAATGTTTTAAATTCGCAAGATTTTGCTTTGTTTTTAGAAGGATTTGTACAAGGTGTTATGAATCGTGGCAAAGCAAATCCTGGAGATAGAACCATAGTTGATTCTATTTATCCTGCAACTGAAGCTGTTAAACAAGCTATTGTAAGTGGTGCTGATATAGCTACAGCTATTAAATCTGGTTATGAAGCTGCAGTACAAGGTGTTGAGGCAACTAAAAATATGAAACCTAAATTTGGTCGAGCCGTATATTACGGTGATCAAGTTTTAGGAAAAGAAGATCAAGGAGCTGTTGTTGGCAGGCTAATCTTTGAAGGTTTTAGTAAAGCTTTAGCTTAACTTCATTAATCCTAACAATAAATTTTGCTAGGTTTTTCTATCTGACTTTTAAAGATAGTTACATCTAAAATTTTGTTCTTACGTAATTTTACTGCTAATTATCATTGTGAATTTTATATAACTTAGAATATAAAAAGGTCGTTTACTTTATGAATTGTAATAACCAAAAAACAATCTAAAAAAAACGACCTTATGAATACTGTAGCTGATTTCTTATTAAAAAAAACATTTCCTGTCTTTAATATTTCTGATTTCTCTATTTATGATTCTTGTAATGAAATCACTCTTTACGTAAAGTCTCCAACCACACTCGTATGTTCCCATAGAAAAAGTCATAAAGTAGTTGTTCATAAATAACAAAAGCTTGACCGTTAGAAAAAATTTAAATGCGATCGTCAAATCTTCTTAGTGATAATCTAGAAAATAATCAATTAAATTTGACGTATATTTTTGATTCAACTTTTTCAATAAAAAAGTGCATTCTTATGCGCTTTTCTTTTAATTTCAGCTTCTAAAGTCTGGAAATGAATGAAGAATAGTATACACAACTGCCTTAATAACTATAAATGGCTTAACAAAGCTATTTATAGCTATTAAGTATCAAATTCGGAAAAAGCTCATGCGGAGCACACACAAAAAAATGGCGACCTATAAAGGTCGCCTTTTTGTCTTTTTGAGATTAGTTTACAAATCTACCGTGACAATTCTTAAACTTTTTGCCAGAACCACAGGGGCAAGGATCATTTCTGCCAATGTGTTTATTTGCATAAAGTTGAGCTTCTTCGCGCATCTTATCCTCTTGAACTTTTTCATTAAGCTCTTGAGCCCTAAGTGCTGCTTGACGCTCTTCTTCTTGTTTTTGAGCCTCTAACTCTTCAGGAGTCTTAACTCTAACTTGAATACGGCAAAGAATAGAAACAACCTGATTCTTTAAATTATCAAGCATCTTAGAGAAGAGATTGAAAGACTGAATCTTGTACTCATTCTTAGGATTTTTCTGAGCATAGCCCTGTAAACCAATGCCCTGACGCATATAATCCATAGAAGCCAAATGCTCTTTCCAAAGAGTATCAATACACTGCAACATTACGCTCTTTTCTAAATGTTGCTGATTGTCTTTACCAATAAGCTCACACTTTTGCTTGTAATGCTCACGGCCTAAAGCAATAATACGCTCACGAATCTGATCTTCTACTAAATGTTCTTCTGCTTTAAGCCAAGAAGCTACCGGAGCATCGATCATAAAGTGTTGAGACAGATACTTTTGTAAACCATCTAAATCCCAAGTTTCAGACAGGCTATTAGGCGGAATGAAGCGATTGATTGCATCGTTGAAAACATCTGCAAAGATATTATTGATAGTCTCACCAATATCCTCTCCATCTAAGAGAGCATTACGTTCCTCATAGATAACCTTACGTTGCTCGTTTGCAACATCATCATACTCCAATAAGCTCTTACGAATATCAAAGTTACGAGTTTCCACCTTACGCTGAGCAGATTCAATAGCACGGGTAATAAAACGATGCTCTAAAGGTTGTCCATCAGTCATACCCATACGTTTCATAAAAGTCTTAAGCTTTTCAGAGCCAAAGAGCTTCATCAAATTGTCATCCATAGACAAATAAAAACGCGATGAACCAGGATCACCTTGTCTGCCTGCACGACCACGTAACTGATTGTCGATACGACGAGATTCGTGACGCTCAGAACCGATAATATGTAAACCACCAGCTTCAACTACAGCATCATGACGCTTTTTCCACTCTACATTTGCAGCATCTATCTGCTCTTGAGTTGCATCTGGACCTAAAGCCTCAATATCAGCCTTAAGGTTACCACCTAAGATAATATCAGTACCACGACCTGCCATATTAGTAGCAATAGTTACAGTACCAGGGCGACCTGCTTGAGCAACAATGTGAGCTTCCCTCTCATGGAACTTAGCATTTAAGACCTGATGTGGAATATTGAGCTTATCGAGCATTGCAGATAAACGCTCAGAGTTTTCAATGGAAATAGTACCTACAAGAACAGGTCTGCCTTCACCCACAGTCTTCTTGATATCGGTGATAATGGCGTTGTACTTTTCATCCTCAGTTAAATAGATAAGATCTGGCAAATCTTTTCTAATCATCGGCTTATTAGTAGGCAGAACAATAGTCTGTAAACCATAGATCTGCTGGAATTCATATGCTTCAGTATCAGCAGTACCAGTCATACCTGCTAACTTCTTGTACATACGGAAGTAATTTTGGAAAGTAATAGAAGCTAAAGTCTGATTCTCTGCATGAATATCAACTCCCTCTTTAGCCTCAATTGCCTGATGTAAACCATCAGACCAGCGACGGCCCTGCATCTTACGACCAGTGTGCTCGTCAATAATTACAACTTCTCCATTTTCATCAACAACATAGTCAACGTCGCGTTTGAATAAGGTATTTGCCCTTAAGGCAGCCATTACATGATGTAACAAGGTAATGTGCTCAGAAGAAAATAGCTTATCACCTTCATTTAAAAGGCCAATGCCAGTTAAAAGTTTCTCAATCTTAATTTGACCACGCTCAGTTAAATAAGCCTGACGTAATTTAAGATCTAAGGTGTAATCTCCTTCACCAGTATAATCTTCAGTATCTTCTTTTTCCTGATAAATAAGACCTGGAATAATCTTATCTACAGCTGTGTAAAGTTTTGAACTATTTTCAGCAGCTCCTGAAATAATTAAAGGAGTTCTGGCCTCATCAATTAAAACAGAGTCAACCTCATCGACTAAAGCATAATGCAAAGGACGCTGTACACGTTGATCAGCACTATAGGCCATATTATCGCGTAAATAATCAAAGCCAAATTCATTATTAGTACCATAGGTAATATCACAAGCGTAAGCCGCACGCTTATCTTCAGGGCTCATACCAGGAATATTTACACCTACAGTCATGCCAAACAGCGCATAAAAAGGACGGCTCCAATCACTATCACGGCGTGCTAAATAATCGTTAATGGTAACAACATGGA
>URKL01000034.1 GCA_900548485.1 uncultured Succinatimonas sp. | reverse complement strand
CCCACTGAAGCTAGGTAGTAATCTAAGCAGTAGGAATCCCCTTGCTTTAGCAAGGAGAGGAAGTCAAAAATTGAATTATAAGCGTTTATAAGTCGTTAGGTCAGAATTAGATTTTGTAATTAAGTTATAATCAAAATAAACCATTTGCAAAAGGCTGGGTATGGATAAGATAGCTACCGATTTTGATTTAAGACTTTCGCAATACAAACTTTTAAATGAAGAGCGTATGCGTCGAGCCTTGCGTGTATTACGGCCTCATACTCGCAAGATGCTAAACATGTTGCCTTTGCTTTTGCATTATAACGATAAACGTTTACCAGGAGCTCGAGATCCTGATGTTCCCTATGGTATTGATGGTTTTGTTCCTAATGCTTGGCAGCGTGATTATCTAAAAAAACAGGGAATAGAACCGGAAAGCCGTTTGCGTGGGCGTTATTCTATTTTGGGCCTTTATGCCATGGGCAGTACCTCCTCTATTTGCCAAGGTATATCTTCTGATTTAGATATTTGGGTATGTGTAAGTTCAATAATTCCTGAACGTGAAATTTTGCTTCTAACAGAAAAATGCCATTTTATTTCTACTTTTTTTAAGACCTTAGGTGCAGATATCAATCTTTTTGTAACTGCAGAAGATAGATTTATAAGTGGTCAGCATGGCACCTTAGATACAGAAGATTGTGGTTCAGCACAAAGTTTGTTCCTTTTAGATGAATTTTATCGTAGCTCTTTTAGGTTATGTGGGCGTTATATCATTTGGTATATGGTCACTCCCCAAGAAGAAGATCAAGATTATTATGGGGCAGTACAGTCTTTATATGAAAGTGGACGTGTAGATAATCAATTATGGTTTGATTTTGGTTCTGTAGCTAAAAGTTCCGCAGCTGAATATTTTGGTTCAGGTTTATGGCTTTTGT
Organism: uncultured Succinatimonas sp.; assembly: GCA_900548485.1. Classification (GTDB taxonomy): domain Bacteria; phylum Pseudomonadota; class Gammaproteobacteria; order Enterobacterales; family Succinivibrionaceae; genus Succinivibrio. The sequence goes on along the minus strand of URKL01000034.1, from coordinate 10,221 downwards.
ATAAAGGTATTGACCATCCATTTAAAGCAGCATTAAAGATCTTGCTTATGGAGGTCTATGCTAATGAATATCCTCGTACAAAATTGCTTTCATCCGTATTAAAAGGCAGAATGTATTCGTCAAATGGTTATTCTTTAAGGCTTGATGCTTATTATTTAATGTTTAAAAAGGTTACAAGTTATCTTAAATCTAAGCATGATAATACACGTTTAACCTTAGTTCGTTTGTGCTTTTATTTAAAACTTGAAATGTCCTTAGTAGGTCTTGCTGATACTAAAGTTTTAAATACTAGAAAAAAGCTTTTATCCCGTTTATGTAATAACTGGGGATGGAGTTCTTCTTTTAGAGAAGAACTTAAATCGCGAGAACATTGGAAGGCTGGTTTTGTAACTAAACTGCAGACAGATCTATTTACCTCTTTGCATTTAAGCTATCGTGCCTTGTTGCGTTTTAGTGTTGGTCACGGCATTGAATACGCAATTACTTCTGATGATGCAGGCGTACTCTCGCGTAAACTTTATGCGGCTTTTGATGGTTATCCTGGTAAGGTTTTGCTTTTAAATCGAGAGTTCTGTGAATATTTGGAGGAAACTGATTTAACTTTTATTAATCCTTCAAAAAATTCGATTTGTGAGCGTGGGTGGCATCTTTATCCCGCTGCTATCAATTCTTTAGAACTCCTACAAAGAAGAGCCGTATATACAGCTTTAAGATTATGCCAGGTAGTTGTTTGGGCTACTTTTAATCATGTTTTAACAGCAAGATCTAAGATCTATTTAGGAGGTTCTCCGGGTATTGTAAATACCGATAAGATTTTATCTTTATCTAGGGATATTAAAATCTTTTTAGGAGAATGTCAGGGGCAGGTAGCTGAAGCGGATTTACAACAGACACGTTATATTCGTAAAACCTTAGTGGTGGTCAATTTTGAGCGTGATGCAACTTTAAATTACCGCTATAACTCTTCAGAAATTGATAGTGGTTCCGCTTTATGTGCAGGTAGATCTCGTAAGTGTTTGATTGGTTCTATTGATATGATTACCATCAATTCTTGGGGAGAAATTGAATCTACAGCATTCCCGGATGGAGAAGAAGGCGTAGTTGAGTTATTAGCTACTTTATTACGTATAAGAAGATTGGCTTTTGATCGCAATCAAGAGAATTTTAAATCAGAGGTAATTCTTTCTTATTCTAAAACGCAAAGAGATTTAATTCGCTATGATTTAGAGTCAACCTTAAGAGGCATTTTTGCTTGTATTGATAATCCTCAACGTGAATACAGTTTTGACGTTGGTTTAAATACCTATGTTGCCCGCGGTTCAGGTGAACGTGGAGTTTCTTTGTTGAGGCGCTCACCTTTTAGTTCGTCATCTTATTTTGATATTAGTGTTTTATCCCGTTACGGTATGCGCCCTGAATTTGCATTACAAGTTCCAGCTGAAATTGATCGAGAAGCTTCAATTGGTGTTATTCAATACTTTTTTGCTAAAGCTAAAAAAGGTTGGGATATTTATATTGTTAATGAACGTAATGAGGTTAAAACGGTTAGAGGCTATCAAAAATCTCGTTCTGATTTGGTAAATGCGATTAACCGTTTTTATACTCGCCAAAGTGAAGAGACCTCGGGGGAGCGTAATCTGCATTTTAATTTACCGCAGTATTTTGTTTTAAGTGACAATATGCGTTCATTACACCCATTTACGATCAAATCTGGTGACAAAAAAAACTGAATATAAGAAAATCTTGTTCAAATAAAAAAGCGTGATATTGTAATTAAAAGCGCAAATTTTAGGAGATAAAACCATGAACAAAGCTAAGATCCTTATTTTCTTAGGCGCGGCCTTGCTACTATCTGGATGTGGAATTAAAGGTCCATTATATATGCCAGCAGATAGTGCAGAGGTTTGTGGTAGCTATCCTGATGATGAATGTCAAAAAACTAATGGCAAAGAGAATGCATCAGAGCGTTTTGTTCGTGGTCCTGCGGATGATGAAAATATTTATTTCAATCCGCTTTATTCACTTTAAGGAACTTAATTTATGGATTATTTTAATTACCGCGATGAAGACTTATATGCTGAGGATATTTTAGTTACTGACTTAGCTGAAAAATATGGCACGCCTTTATATGTCTATTCTCAAAAAACTTTAGAACGCCATGTTAAGGCCTTTGATGAAGCCTTAAAAGGTCGTCGTCATCGTATTTGTTACGCTGTAAAGGCTAATTCTAATTTAGCAATTTTAAATTTAATGGCGAAACTTGGAACTGGCTTTGATATTGTCTCAGAGGGTGAATTGCGTCGTGTGATAGCAGCAGGAGGAGACCCTCATAAGTGCGTATATTCAGGTGTAGGTAAGACAAAAGATGAGATTCGTTTTGCTCTGTCTCAAGGTATTGATTGTTTAAATATTGAGTCTGAAGCGGAAAGTTTTGTAGTTTCAGCTGTTGCCGCTGAACTAGGAGTAGTAGCTCCAGTAGCCTTACGTGTTAATCCTAATGTTGATGCTAAGACCTTGCCAGCTATTTCTACTGGTCTAAAAAACAATAAATTTGGTATTGCTCATGAAGAAGCTATACGCATTTATAAGCATATGGCTCAAGATCCTCATTTGAAGATTGTCGGCATTGATTGTCATATTGGTTCACAAATGACATCAGGAACACCTATTGTTGAAGCAACTGATCGTTTGCTTGAAATTTATAATGTTTTAAAGGCTGAGGGTATCAAATTAGATCATATTGATTTAGGTGGTGGTTTAGGTGTTACTTATGATGCGGAAACTCCACCTTCTCCTGCCGATTATTTTGCTGCAGTTTCTGAGCGTTTAGGTGATATTGATGTCGCAGTTTACGTAGAACCAGGCCGTGCTATGGTTGCTAATGCTGGTATTTTATTAACTAAGGTACAATATCAAAAGGATAATGGTAGTCGTCATTTTGTAATTGTTGATGGTGCTATGAACGATCTTATTCGTCCTGCTTTATATGGATCTTGGATGAATATCATCAATGCTAAAAAGCATGCTGGAGATACAGTTCTTTCTGATGTTGTCGGCCCTGTTTGTGAAAGCGATGACTTCTTAGGTAAAGATCGTCGTTTAAATGTTATTGATGGTGATATCTTAGTAGTACGTGGAGCTGGTGCTTATGGTAGTTCCATGTCTTCAAATTATAATACTCGTCGTCTGCCTGCCGAGGTTATGGTTAATGGTGATAAGTCTTATGTCATCAGAGCTCGTCAAAGCTATGAGGATATTTGGAAAGACGAATCAATCTTACCCGAATAGAGGCTAATTATGCTTTTGAAATTTACCAAAATGCATGGACTTGGCAACGATTTTATGGTTGTTAATGGGGTAACACAAAAGGTTTTCTTTTCTCCAGAGCTTATTAAGCGCCTGGCCAATAGACATTTTGGAGTTGGATTTGATCAATTACTCTTAGTTGAACCTCCATATGATCCTGAAATGGATTTTCACTATCGCATTTTTAATGCTGATGGTTCGGAGGTTCAGATGTGTGGTAATGGTGCACGTTGTTTTGTGCGTTTTGTCATTGATCACCATCTTACGAACAAGACCGATATTCGTGTTAGTACAGTGTCAGGATCTTTGAGATTAAAGCTTAATGATGATGACACGGTTACTGTAAATATGGGACAACCTGAATTTAATCCACAAAAAATTCCTTATAAGGCAGAGAGGGAACAAAAGACTTATAACTTAAAGCTTAAAGATGGAAGTTCTTTTGAGTGCGGTGTAGTCTCTATGGGTAACCCTCATGTGGTGTTATTTTTTGATAAAGTTGATAAAACTTTATTAGAAAAGTTTGGCTCTCAGATAGAAAAGCATGCTGATTTTCCTCAAAAAGTGAATGTAGGATTTGCACAAATAATAAATTCCCATCACTTAAAATTAGCTGTCTATGAGCGTGGTTGCGGACCAACTTTAGCTTGTGGTACAGGAGCTTGCGCAGCTGCTGTTGTGGGTATTATCCAGGGAAAATTGCAAAATCCGGTAAAAGTTAGTTTGCCTGGAGGAGATTTGAAGATCTTCTGGGAAGGAGAAGGGAAGAGCGTGATGATGACAGGACCTGCTGAACGCGTTTATGAAGGTACAATCTGTATCTAAAAAAAAAGCAAGATGCCAGGTTTTACGCCTGGCATTTTTTTGTTTAAAAACTTTGCTATAAGAGTAAGCTTTTCTTAAGATAGTCAATAAATATAGATTTAAGGCGGGAATATATGGGCGACCTTTATGTTAAATGTCGGGAATTTATTGATTGTCTTCGTTATGAACGTCGTAGTTCTGTACATACCTTAAACTCATATGAACATGTTTTAAGTAAAGCTTGTAAAGCTTTAAATCTTGAAGATCCTAGTATTAAATCTTGGTCTCAAGTAGGCATGGCACAGATGCGTATTTTAAATCGTGAATTTAATTTCGATAGCAATGCACGGCGTCTTTCTAAACGAACCGTAGCTCATGATCTTTATGTTTTAAGTGCTTTTTTTAAATTTTTGATTGAAAGAGGGGATTTGCGTGATAATCCCTTTAAATATATACATGCACCTAAAATAGATAAAACTCTTCCTCATGTTTTAACGCCTTCTGAGCTCACGGCTCTTTTAGAGGTAGCCGCTACAGATAAATTGGAAATAAGAGATCTCGCTATAAGTGAATTATTATTTTCCTCGGGTTTGCGTGTCAGTGAACTTACAGGATTAAGCCTTAGTGATTACGATATGCACAGTGCCGAGGTGCGTGTAATGGGTAAAGGAGGAAAGGAACGTATTGTTCCTGTAGGTAAAAAGGCTCAACAACGGTTGAGCGAATACCTAGAGATTCGTCCTCAATTTAATCCTCAAAGTAATGCTTTATTTTTAAATCGCTTTGGTAAAGGAATCTCTTCTCGTGCAGTTGAGATGAATTTAAAGAAGCAAGCAGATAGAGCAGATCTTGATACTAATGTTTATCCTCATAAATTGCGTCATTCTTTTGCTACAGCTTTACTTCAAGGCGGAGCTGATTTGCGTGCGGTACAAGAAATGCTTGGACATGCTAATTTAGCAGCAACACAAGTTTATACTCATTTAGATTTTGAGCATTTGAAAAAAGTTTATACAGATGCCCATCCTCGCTCTCATTTAAAACATGATAATCCACAGGAAAAGTAATAGCCTATGATTTTTTACAGACAAGTAGTGAAGCCTAAAGTTTTATCTTTTGATTTAGATAATACTATTTATGATTGCGAAACTGTTTTAAGAAAAGCTGAAGCTTGGTTTGCAAAATATCTATATGAACGTTATCAATTAGGTAATCCTAAGTATGCTGAATATGATTTCTGGGCTCATATCAAAAATCAATGTCTTGAAAAGAATAGATCTTTAGCTAATGATGTTACAGCTTTGAGAGCTTATTCTCTTATAGAAGCTTTTAAACTTTTAGGAAAAAATATAGATAAGCAAGAAGCTTTTGCTTTAGTTGCAGAATTTGTAAAGGTTAGATCTAAAGGGTATGTCTCAGATAAGATGGCTAAATATTTAAGAACTTTAAAGCAACATTATGAAGTTTGCGCAATTTCTAATGGTAATGTTGATACTAAAGTTTTAGGTGTGGATGATATTTTTAATGTAGATTTTCGTCCTCAATTGGATAGTTATAACTGTAAACCTCACGCAGATTTATTTAATCAATGTGCTCAACACTATAAAGTCAAGAATATAGAAATTTTACATATTGGTGATGACCCTTACACTGATGTCATGGGGGCTGTTTATGCAGGTTGTCAATGTGCGTGGGTATATCGTGGTTATACAGGTATCTCCCCTGATGAACGTCATTTAAAAGCAGTACCAACCATTAGTGTCAGTGATGTTTATGAACTTTCTTCTTGGCTTGTACCTGGTTATTAAATAATGAGTAATATTCCTTCTGATTTTTTGCTTAAAAATCTAAATGAAGCCCAAAAGGAAGCCGTTAGTGCTCCTTTATCTAATATTTTGGTTGTTGCAGGTGCGGGCACTGGAAAAACACGTGTACTTGTTTCGCGTATAGCTTTTCTTGTAGAAGTTGAAAGTTTACAGCCTCGGGAGATTTTGGCTGTTACCTTTACAAATAAAGCAGCCAAAGAAATGCAGGATAGAATTGCCAGTTTAATAGGCTTTGATAAAGCTCATTTGCTATGGGCAAGTACTTTTCATGCTGTATGTTTGCGTCTGTTAAGAGCTTATTCCAGGCAGGCTGGTTTATTACCAGGCTTTGGCGTTTTAGACATGGATTCGCAGGAAGCGATGCTCAAGTCTATTATGAAAGAGATTTCTTACGTAGGTGAACTTAAGGCTTCAGAAATAGCTTCAAGAATTTCTAAATATAAAGAAAAGCGTATCCGCGCTAAGGATTTAGCTTTTGCTGCTTCAAAAATTCAAGAAGATACGGATTTTGCTAAAATTTACGACATTTATGAAAGACAATGTCAAAGTCAAAATCTAGTTGATTTTTCTGAGCTTTTATTACGTACGGTTGAACTTTTAGAACAAAACGAAGCTATCTGTGATATACAACATCGGCGCTTTAAAGAAATTTTAGTCGATGAGTTTCAAGATACTAATTCATTACAGTTTACTTTTTTAAAACTTATAACCGGCAAGAACTCTCATATTATGGTAGTAGGTGATGATGATCAGTCCATATATGGCTGGCGTGGTGCTGACTATACTAATATGAGCAATTTCAAAAAAGATTTTGCGCCAGTAAATGTAATATTGTTAAAAGAAAATTATCGTTCGACTCAAAATATCTTAGATATGGCTAATACCTTAATTGAAGGCGGTAAAGAGCGTTTATTAAAAAAAGTTCTAGATGGTAATTGTGGAGCTGGCGATAAGGTTAAGATTTTAAAATGTTCATCTGAATATGTAGAGGCTGATTTTGTAGCGAAAACTATAAAGGCTTTACATGCTAAAGGTCAAAGTTATGATGATATAGCGGTACTTTATAGAACTAATCAACAATCATTGTTGTTAGAGCAAAGATTATCCTTGATGGCTATTCCTTTTGTCATTTATGGGGGACAAAAATTTTTTGAAAGGGCTGAAATTCAGGATGCTTTAGCGTATATGCGTCTTTTAGTAAATGAAAGAGATGATCAGGCTTTAAGACGAATTATCAATGTTCCCCCGCGCAGAATTGGAGAGAAGGTAGTATCACAGTTAAGTGAAATCGCTTATGAGAGAGGGAGTTCTCTTTTTGATGCGGTGAAATTAATTATAGGCTATGCTGATGATCCTAGTGTACCTAAGGAAATTAAGGCATTAGCACGTAAGCTTATGGTATTTAGTGAGCTTATGGATAAACTGAAATTGTGTAAACAGAGCTTAAATTTACCAGATTTAGTACATGCGGTTATCGAGCTTACAGGTTTAATTGAGTACTATAAACTTAAAGATCAAAAAGCTTCTAAGGGCGAAAATGACAATCAAAAACATAAGAACCTTGAGCAATTAGTAAGTAATGCCACCTTGTTCAATGATGAACATATAGCACAGGATTTAGCAGAGAGTTCAGAAGAGGTTGACCCTTTATTAAACTTTATTTCAACAGTGACCTTATCAAGTTCTGCAGATTTAAATGAAGAGGGGCAAGAAGGAGGTTTGGTGAGGTTGCCTCAGGTTAATTTAATGACTATTCATTCCTCAAAAGGCTTAGAGTTTAGTACGGTTTTTTTAGTGGGCTTTGAAAAGAATCTTTTACCTTCATATCGTGCTGAGAGTAGTAGCAGAATCGGGGATAGTCGAGCCTATGAAGAGGAGCGTCGTTTAGCCTATGTAGGTATAACTCGAGCTCGGGAACAACTTTTTATAAGTTATGCTTTAAAAAGAATGCTTTATGGAAGAAGCGATATCTCTGGTGCTAGCAATTTCTTAAGAGAAATTGTAAATAAATATCAATCACATAAAATCGAAAATCGACCGTATAAAATTGAGATTCCTAATACTATCTAAGCTAAATGAAAAATAAATTCCGAGATTTATAAATTTCTGTGGTATCATGTCCGCATCCATCCTGCTGATGGATCTGATTCCTGGTACCACAAGCATTTCCAAATCCAGGATCTTCTTTTGTTTTAATTTTTGAGAGATTTTCATCTGCCATTCCCAGAGCAGTAAATCAATTCCATACACATAATCTTTATGAATCTTAACGAACTTAAGAATACGCCTGTCGCACAGCTAGTTGAAATGTGCGAACAAAACGGCATTGAAAATGTCGCCCGTCTGAGCAAAAAGGAAATCATTTTCCAGCTGCTAAAGTTTTGTGCCAAGAACGGCGAAGATATTTTTGGCGACGGTGTTATTGAAATTCTGCCAGATGGCTTTGGCTTTTTAAGAAGTGCCGACAGCTCCTATTTAGCAGGTCCTGATGACATTTATGTCTCCCCAAGCCAAGTACGTCGTTTCAATTTACGTACAGGTGATTCCATTTCTGGCAAAATTCGTCCTCCTAAAGAAAGTGAACGTTACTTTGCTCTGCTTAAGGTAGATACAGTCAATTTTGATCGTCCAGAAAATTCCCGCAATAAGATCCTCTTTGAAAATTTAACTCCTCTTTTCCCTGAAAGTAGAATGCGATTGGAATTGGGTAATGGTTCAAAAGAAGATTTAACCGCTAGAGTTATTGACTTGGTAGCTCCAATTGGTAAAGGTCAGCGTGGTCTTATTGTTGCTCCTCCTAAAGCAGGTAAAACTGTTTTATTACAAAATGTTGCTCACTCTATTTCTAGTAACAATCCTGAATGCACATTGATTGTCTTATTGATCGATGAACGTCCTGAAGAAGTTACCGAGATGCAACGTATGGTTAAAGGCGAAGTAGTGGCTTCTACTTTTGATGAGCCTGCAACCCGTCACGTACAAGTTGCTGAGATGGTAATTGAAAAAGCTAAACGTTTAGTTGAACATAAACATGACGTTGTGATTTTAATGGACTCTATTACTCGTTTAGCTCGTGCTTATAATACCGTTGTGCCACCTTCAGGAAAGGTTTTAACTGGTGGTGTGGATGCTAATGCATTACAACGACCTAAGCGTTTATTTGGTGCTGCAAGAAATGTTGAAGAGGGTGGCTCTTTAACTATTATTGCAACAGCATTGATAGATACTGGATCTAAGATGGATGAGGTAATTTACGAGGAATTTAAGGGCACTGGAAATATGGAGTTGCACTTATCTCGTAAGATCGCTGAAAAACGTGTTTATCCAGCTATTGATGTTACTCGTTCTGGTACTCGTCGCGAAGAGTTGATCACAGCTGCTGATGAGTTGCAGAAGATGTGGATTTTACGTAAGTTCTTACATCCTATGGGCGAGATTGAAGCTATGGAGTTCCTCATGGACAAGTTGTCTTTGACTAAGACTAATGATGAATTCTTTACCGCTATGAAACGTAGTTAATCTTTAAATCACCCCTTCTTCATCAATAAAAAGCCCTCATCATCTATGAGGGCAATTTTGTTTCCTATAAATTAGTGAAGAATGTTAATACCTTATTTGGTATTGATAGCTCGTATCACAGCTTGAGATAAAAATTCGCACATATTATCCCCATGATGAGTCAACATTTTCGGGAACATAGAAATAGGAGTCTCACCAGGGAAGGTATTGATTTCATTGATAAGAATACCGTCTTCAGGACTTAAGAAGAAGTCGATACGAGATAGATCGCGTAATTTTAAGCCGATAAAAGCTCGTCGAGCATAATCTCTGATAGTTTCAATTTCTTCTGTGCTTAAGCCTTTGGGGGTTACTGTGGTTACAGTAGCACTATTTTGGCTGTATTTTTCCTCAAATGTATAGAATACATTGTCAGGCATAATGATTTCACCAGGAGTAGTAATGACTAAGCCGCAATCTAATTCGTAAGCTGCTACTTCTAATTCACGGTGAGCAATACTTTTTTCTAATAGAACCTCAGAACTATATTTAAAAGCTTCTAAAATTTTATCCCATAAGCTGTCTTTATCTGTTACATGATAACAACCAACAGAAGATCCTTGGCTGGCAGCTTTAACGTATACATCCTTGTAAAGATCAAAAAATTCTAAAGCCTTTTGTTTATATGAATTGTCAGGACTTAAGATAGCTTGCGATGGGGTATTAGGTATAGATTCGGATATTATTACCTGAACCATAATAAGAAGCGTCTGGATCAGACATCTCT
>URKL01000033.1 GCA_900548485.1 uncultured Succinatimonas sp. | reverse complement strand
CGTAAAATACACATAATACAAGTATTTTTTTTAATTATTTTTTAACTAATTGAAAAACAATAATATTTACTTATAAAAAGTTTAATACTTTATATTTACCCAAAGAAAAATTTATAACATAAAATTTAGGCTTTGAAATTGCAAATCTTTACAAACAAAATAAATTTAATTGTCTATTTGAATCAATTTAAAAAAACTATTTTCTTACATACAATTTTTTTGTTTTTATTAAATATCAAAAAAAATTATGCTGTTATAATCAATATCTTATCTTAAAGTTTTTTATTAAATAGAATCATTTATATAAAAAAATAAATAAACATTTACTAAAATAAAAATATTCATTTATAACTTCATTATGAATAAGGCATTATTTTAGTAATAAATTTCCTAAGGCTATTTTTTAGACTTCAAAAAAGCATAGAAAAGCGAAGCGCCCTTACTGGAAAGAAATTTCAAAAAATATAGAGGTTCCTCATGCGTTTAAAATTATCCTTAGTTGCACTTGCATGTGCTGCTACTGCAAGCTTTGCTGTACAAGCTGAAGATCTTATGGATATCTACAAGGAAGCTTTTTTACGAGATCCTGTAGTGCAACAAGCTAAGGCTGCACGAGACAAAGCTTTTGCTGCTATTGATGAGCAACAGGCAGCCCTCTTACCACAAATTGATGTTGTAGGTAACTTAAGTACCGCTCATACAAATGTCACTGATTATGGTGTCCGTGGTGACAATAACCAAGCCTCTATAGGTTTATCTTTATCTCAAGCCCTATGGCGTCACAGCTCTTGGATAAATAAAACTATCGCCGAAAAACAGGCTGCCTTTGCAGATCTTGCCTACAATGATGCTCTACAAAACCTTATCATTCGCTGTAGCTATGCCTATTTTGATGTTTTAAATGCTGCTGATACAGTTGAATATCAAAAAGCTAATAATTTAGCCTTAAAACGCCAATTAGATGAGGCTGAACGTCAATTTCAGGTTGGTTTAATTGCTGAAACTGACAAAATGGAGGCTCAGGCGGCATATGATCTCTCTAATGCCAATTTAATTGCTGCTGAAAATAACCTTACATATTCATATGAGGCGATCCGTGCTTTAATTGGCAGAATTATTCCTGTTGAACAACTTTATACACTCAACAATAAATCTTTTAGCACCCCTGCAGTTGCTTCTACATTAAAAGCTTTAATTAAAAGAGCTGAAGAAAATAACTTATCCTTACAACAGGCTATTGTTGATAGAGATATTGCCAAAGACCAAATTAGCTTGGCGCAAACTGGTCATGAACCAACTTTAGATTTAGTTGCAAGTGCCCAAACAGGCTATACCGATTACGAGCATGAAGTTGCAGGGACTACTTTAAAAGACGGTAATGCATGGACTCAAAGCATCGGCATTAATTTAAATGTACCTATCTATCACGGTGGAGCTGTATCATCACAGGTAGAGCAAGCTGAACATAATTATGTATCTAAAGCTCAAGCTTTAGAACTTGCTCACAGAACCGTTGTTTCTAATGTTAATAATGGCTTTAATAACGTCAATTCAGCTATTAGTTCTGTGCGAGCTTACAATCAGTCTGTAAAATCAGCCGCAAGTGCCTTAGAAGCTACTAAAGCTGGTTATGAAGTTGGTACAAGAACTATGACTGATGTTTTAAATGCTACTCAAAATCTTTATAGCGCCATGCAATTAGCCGCTGATTCTAAATACAAATATATCGAATCAAGACTCGATCTCTTGTATTATCAGGGCTCTTTAAAAGTTGAAGATATACAACAGGTAAATTCTGGACTTACTAAGTAACTAAAAATCTTATCCCCATATTTGACTTCTTCCCCTTGCTAAAGCAAGGGGATTCCTTCTGCTAATATTACTATCGGTATCTTGCTTCCTATACGACAGAAACTTTGGAGAAAAGCACAAAGGTCTCCTTCTTATTTTGCGGGTAGTTGTGGAGATGCGCCTATTTCAGTTATTAAGTAATATAATAGAACAGCAGAACACACCGGATTAGAAAAATTTCATTTTTCTAATCGGCACACTACATCCTCGCACTGAAGTACGAGGTTTTGTGTGCCTAAAATTTGATAAAAATATAAAATACCGAAAACGTTTTAGTTATAGTGGAGAGTTTTTTATGGATATCAGATATTCCTGTAATCCTGTCGATTTTAAGCGCTATACCACCGAAGAAATGCGCAAAGAGTTCTTAATTCCAGTTTTATTTGAAGCTGATAAGTTACATGTAACCTATTCTCATGTCGATAGAATGTGTTGCTTTGGATGTATGCCTGTAACTCGTAAGATCGCTTTAGATGACGGTATCGATTGCTGGCACAATTTTGGAACAAACTTCATCTTAGAGCGTCGTGAAATCGGTATTTTTAATGTTGGTGGCAAAGGACGTATTACTGCAGATGGTGTCGTATACGACATGGAATACCAGGACTGCTTATATATAACCATGGGCACCCGTGAAGTTTATTTTGAAAGCTTAGATAGCGAAAAACCAGCTAAATTTTACATGGCCTCCGTACCTGCCCACACTGCATATACTACAACTCATATCCCTATGAAAAACGCCAATCACAGACCAATTGGCGATCCTAAACTTGCTAATGCTCGTACCATCAACCAATTTATCCATCCAGATGTTTTAAAGACCTGCCAATTATCTATGGGTATGACCGCCCTAAATCCAGGCAGTGTTTGGAATACTATGCCTGCCCATACTCATGAAAGACGTATGGAATTGTATTTCTATTTTGATTTACCTGAAGATCAAGCTGTATTCCATATGATGGGACAGCCTCAAGAAACTCGCCATATCATTATGCATAATGAACAGGCTGTAATTGGTCCTTCATGGAGCATTCACTCAGGCTGTGGTACCTGTGCCTATACCTTCATTTGGGCTATGGCTGGTGAAAATTTAGCTTTTGACGATATGGATAATATCGCTATCAAAGACTTAAAGTAATAAAAAAATCCCCCAATTCTTTGGGGGATCTTCATCAACAGATAACTTAATTACCACGTAAATAACTGAGCTCTAAACTTTCAAGAGATCTACCTTTTAACTCAGGAAGACTGTGATACAAAATCGCAAAAAGAATTGCTCCAAACAATAAATTTAAAGCAAAGAAACCGCTTAACCCTACCGCATCTGACAAAAAATCAAAAGTCATAATGCTAGACATCAAACAAACAAAGCTAATAAAAAATATTAACGCTACACCAAGCTCTCGTCCTTGTACTGGCAATAACTCTGACAATAAAGTAGCAAAAAAAACAAATATTCCTATTGATGAAGCAAAAATATAAAAAAGTATTAAAACTCCTAATAAAGACATGCCGAAATTACTGCTAAAAACAGATAAAAAATACATCAAAACCAAGATAATTTCTGTAAGAAAAATACTTCCTAACAAGAGTTTTTTGCGACCAATTTTATCTACAGTTAAAGTAGCCGTTACTGCGGAAAGTAATAAAACAGTCATCCCCGCTTTAACAAAATCTGAACCATAAACAACATCTATTCCTAACGCATAAAAACGCATCTGATATTCAGAAATAATCTTTATAGACATATAAGGAAAGAAAGCAAAACCTGCTAAATGAATTAAAACCGTCAGAATAGATAAAAACCAAATAGTTCTACGATAACTGCCACTATGCAAAAATAAAGCAATACCGTGATCTTCACCACGACCACATTCGTTAATATCGGCAAGTTCTTTAGCCGCAAAAGAAGCATTATTTCTTAATACAAATAATTCAGACAAAGCTGCATCATTAAAACCAGAAATAGATAACCAACGCGGACTTTCTGGCAATCTAAAAAAACTTATTAAGGCTAATAGTAGCGAAGATATCAAGATAAAAAGAGAGGTGGATAAATTATTTAAATAAAAAAAGCGTCCCCATAAAATAGCAATATAAAGACCTATAACCATAGAAAAGAAGATACTTATGGTAGCTGCACCACGATTTTCAGCAAACGCAATTTCTGAAATATAGATCAAAGCTGAAATAATAAAAATACCAAAAGCACCGCCTAAGACAAATTCAGAAATTAAATAAGAACTAAAAGCTGGTGACATTAAAACTGAACATTGAGCAATTGAACCTAACAAAAAACCGCCAACAATCGGCAGACGTCGCCCCGCATCATAAGTAACCCGACCACCTAAAAATACACCAACAACTGCCCCTAGCAAAAAGGTCAAAAAGATACTATCAACTTCGTGAGAATCAAGCATAAAACGATTCATCAAGTCGAATTTACAAGCATAAATTATTCCAATACTAAAACCAAAGAATAAGGCCATAAATGCACAAAGAACCACATAGATATAAGGCGGTAATTTAGAACGTAAGGCGTGTTGGTTTATTGGCATATATAAGCTCCTTTAGGGAGGTTTTTATTATTAGTGCTTAATAAATTTATTGTATTCATTGCAATTACTTTAATTTCCAATCTTCTAATAACTTGGAATTTGTAAATGCTAAGTTTTAAATAAAATAATCAAATCTAAAATTCTTGCTAAATACGATATTTAATTATACAGCACCAAAAAATTTGCGTGCTATACAATAGCAAGCTTTTATTTTATCAAAATTTAGGCATACAAAACCTCGTACTTAAGTTTAAGGATGTTGTGGGATGATTAGAAAAATGAAATTTTTCTAATCTATTACGTTCTGCTGTTCTATATATTGCCTAATAATTGAAATAGGTTAACCTTCACAACTACCAGCAAAATAAGCTTAAGACCTTTGTGATTTCCTCCAAAGTTTCTGATGTATAGGAAGCTAGATAGTAATGTTAGCAGTAGAAATCCCCTTGCTTTAGCAATGAGAGTAAGTCAAAAATATTGCTACATAAGCAATATATAATCATCTAGCCTTATAATGATTTTAGACTGCTATCAATTATAGATTAGCAAATTGCACATAAATTGCACGGTACAGACTGTGCTAGAATCAGCACTACTGTTTTGAAATATAAAAATGGAGACATACATGTTTGCTAAGTCATGTATTGCAGCAGGCATTCGCGTGCTGAAGGAAGAAGCTCAATGTTTATTAGATCTGATACCTACAATCGATGATAATTTCGCAAAAGCTTGCGAAATTATCGTCAATACCAAAGGTAAGGTGATCTTAACTGGTGTTGGAAAATCAGGACACATTGCTACCAAGATAGCCTCAACTTTAGCAAGTACCGGAACACAATCATTTTTTGTTCAAGCCGGAGAAGCTGCTCATGGTGATTTGGGAATGATAGGCAAAAATGACTGTGTAATTGCTATTTCTAATTCAGGTGAAGGTTCAGAATTAAAAATTCTAATTCCAATTTTAATCCGCCGCCAAATTCCTCTCATCGCAATTACAGGTAATTTGCAATCATCCTTAGCACAAGCTGCTTGCGTTACATTGAGTGCTCATGTCAAAAAAGAAGCTTGCCCTTTAAATTTAGCTCCAACCTCAAGCTCCACAGCCGAACTTGCAATTGGTGATGCTCTCGCTGTAGCTTTGATTGAAGCTCGTGGTTTTACCGAAAGAGACTTTGCACTCTCTCACCCTGGTGGAGCTTTGGGAAGAAAACTTCTTGTTCGCTGTGAAGATCTCATGCATATCAACAATGAACTACCTAAAGTAAATGATGACTGTACTGTAAAAGAAGCTTTACTTGAAATGTCGCAAAAGGGCCTTGGCATGGTTGCTGTAGTCGATGCGGCTAATATATTACAAGGCATTTTTACAGACGGAGATTTACGTCGCTTATTAGAAAAGAATATTGCTATAGATGTACCTATATCTGAGGTTATGTCTAAAAAGGTTAAAGGTTTGGCCTATAAACAAACTCTTGCAGCTGATGCTTTAGTATTGATGCAGCAAAAGAAGATCAATGGCATTATTGTTGTTGATGAGGCTTGTCATCCTTTAGGTGCATTTAATTTGCACGATCTCATGGCTGCAGGCATTATTTGATTATAAAAATTAGGTTAAAATAAGCATAAATCTTACAAGCTTTTAGGAAATATATGAGCGCTTTAAATATCCCTCAATTTAATAATGCTAAGGTAGCTGTAATTGGTGATGTCATGCTTGATCGCTACTGGAAGGGGCAATCAAATCGAATCTCTCCTGAGGCTCCGGTTCCTGTAGTTAGAGTTACAAACCGAGAAGATCGAGCAGGAGGCGCTGCTAATGTGGCTTTAAATATTTCCTCTTTAGGGGCACATTGCGAGCTTATTGGTATTGTAGGCGAGGATGAGGCCGCAGAAAAATTAGAAAATTTAGTACGTAGCAAAAAGATTAAACCTAATTTTGTTTTCTCTAAAAATCATCCCACTATCACTAAATTACGTATTCTCTGTCGTAATCAACAACTATTACGTCTTGATTTTGAAGATCCGCTCAACGATATTCCAAAAGATAAATTTTTTACAGCTTTTAATAATATCGATCCTGAGACTAAGGTTTTAATCTGTTCTGATTATGGCAAAGGATCATTAAATGTTATACAAGAGCTAATTCAAAAAGCTCGTGCCCTTAATATGAAGATTTTAATCGATCCTAAAGGCACAGATTTTAATCGTTACCGTGGGGCGACTATGCTTACGCCAAACATGTCTGAATTTGAGGCTGTTGTTGGCAAAGTTAAAGATAATCAAGATTTAGAACAAAAAGCTTTAAAGTTAATTGCTGACTTTGATCTTGAATGCTTACTTGTAACCCGCTCAGAGGATGGAATGTCTCTCATTCGTCCAAATATGCGTGCTGTACACCTTCCGACAAGAGCTCAGGAAGTATATGACGTCACCGGAGCTGGCGATACTGTTATTGGTGTCCTTGGAGCAAGCCTTGCTGCTGGTGCAGATCTAGTTGAAGCCTGTGAGATTGCCAATCGTGCCGCTGGTATAGTGGTCGGTAAATTAGGAACTTCAACTGTTAGCACAGAAGAGTTACGCCAAGTTTTACAAGAAGGCAATCATCAATGCAACTTAGAAAAAGGTGTTGTAAGTTATGAGCGCCTACTTGAAATAGTTCCTGCCCTTAAGGCTCAAGGCAGAAAAATTGTTATGACCAATGGTTGTTTTGATATTCTGCATAAAGGGCATGTAACTTATTTGCAACAAGCTCGAAAATTAGGAGATATTCTCATTGTTGCAGTCAATTCAGATAGCTCTGTCAAAGCTCTCAAAGGCCCAACTCGTCCGATAGTCAATGAAGAAGGCAGAATGGTGGTTTTATCTGCTTTAGGTTGCGTAGATTATGTCGTACGCTTTGATGAGGAAACCCCACAACAACTTATAGCTAAAGTCCTACCTGATATTTTAGTTAAAGGTGGAGATTATAGAATAGAAGAGATTGCTGGACATAAAGAGGTCTTAGCAAATGGTGGTCAAGTATTAACTCTTCCTATAGTTTCAGGATTTTCTACTACCTCCATTGTTAATAGAATCAAAGCCTAACAAAATTTCGCAATTATCCTGCTATCTTAGCAGGATAATTTTAAAATAACCCCAAATTATTTGGAGTTATACATGATACCTTCTCTATGGCCAACTGCGCCAGATATTCAAGCAAGTCCTAAAAACATAACCATCAACCCAGGTATTAGTAATATCGACTATCCTACTGCAAATATCCTTTTAGAAACAGGTAAAGTAAAACTTGTTGATGTGCGCGAAGTTGATGAATACAAACAAGGTTATATCATCAATGCTATCAATATACCCGTAGATTCTATCAAAGAAGAGGTTGTATCTTCTCTTCTGCCTAATCGAAACGAACCTATTATCGTGTATTGTCTATCAGGAAAACGAGCTTTAGATGCGACTTTAAAATTAAGACGTTTGGGATATAACTATATCTTAAATATGGGAGGGATTTCACATTGGCCTTATGGCACAATCAGGCCCTAAAATTTAGTTCCTATAACAAATAAAAATACCACAAATTAAAGGCTGAATACCTTTGTATTTTAGGTCTTCAGCCTTAAAGTTACAGTAAATTGAAACCAACCAATTTACAGGGAGCATGTCAATTTGCTCCCTTTTTCTTAAATAAGACTACTCTTCACTTACCGGGATCTTGCAATCCTGAAGATTCCAAATATTATCAACATAATCTTTGATAGAACGATCAGAACTGAATTTACCCATTGAAGCGGAATTGATGATAGCTGCTTTAGCCCAACGAGCTTTATCAGCATACATCTTCTCTGCTCTAACATGAGCATCTTGATATGAGACGAAATCAGCTAATACCAAGAAAGGATCGCCTTGATCAAGTAAAGAACGCTTAATAGATGACAAGACACCAGGTTCACCTGGAGTGAAGTAATCGGTATCAAGCCAATCTAAAATGCTCTTTAATTCAGGATTTGAATTGTAGAAATCCCAAGGATTATAACCACGGCTCTTTAAAGACTTAACCTCATCTACGCTTAAGCCAAAGATAAAGTTATTATCAATACCAGCCTTCTCAACGATCTCAATATTAGCTCCGTCCATTGTGCCTAAAGTTAAAGCACCATTGATAGAGAACTTCATATTAGAGGTACCAGAGGCTTCATAACCTGCTGTAGAGATTTGCTCAGAAATATCAGCTGCCGGAATAATCTTTTCAGCTAAACTTACACGATAGTTAGGCATAAAGACTACTTTAAGCTGACCACCAATACGTACATCATTATTGATACGATTACCAACAGCGTTAATAGCATAAATAATGTCTTTTGCCAAAGTATATGATGGAGCTGCTTTAGCACCAAAGATAAATACCTGAGGTACAATCTTCATGCCCGGATTCTCTAATAATTTCTTATAGAGAGACATGATATACAATAAGTTCAAGTGCTGACGCTTGTACTCATGTAAGCGCTTGACCTGAACGTCAAACATGGCGTTAGGATTTACATCCACACCAACAAGACGTTTAATTTCAGCAGCTAAAGCAACCTTATTATCATGCTTAATCTGCATAAAGCGCTGTTGCATCTTAGGATCATCTGCATAAGGCTTAAGCTTTTCGCAATTATCTAAGTGTAAAGGCCAATCATCACCAGCAACCTCAGTATAGAGTTTAGCTAAACCAGGGTTACAATCTAATAACCAACGTCTAGGAGTTACACCATTAGTAACATTACAGAACTTCTCAGGCCATAAGGCGGCATATTCAGGGAAAAGATCACTCTTAACTAAGTCTGAGTGAATTGCAGCTACACCATTAACACGGCGAGAAGCAATTACACATAAATTAGCCATACGTACTTTACGTACTGGACCCTCTTCAATGATAGAAAGCTTTGCCTTAATCTCATTATTATCAGGCCACAAATCCTGTACAGGACCATTTAAGAAACGATAGTTAATATCGTAGATAATTTCTAAATGACGTGGTAATAATTCCTCAAAGATCCATACCGGCCATTTCTCTAATGCTTCAGGCAATAAAGTATGGTTAGTATAATTGAAGGTCTTAGAGACAATATTCCAAGCATCATCAAAACTTAAACCTTCCTCATCAATGAGTAAACGCATAAGTTCTGCAACAGCAATAGCCGGATGGGTATCATTAAGCTGAATAACGATCTTGTTTGCAAAATCTTTATAATCATGGTGATGAGTTCGATTATAACGACGCAAAATATCACGTAAGGAACATGCGGAGAAGAAATACTGCTGAGTTAAACGTAATTTCTTACCAGCATCAGTAGAGTCATTAGGATATAAAACCTTAGAAATGGTCTCAGCCTCAGATTTCTCTTCCTGAGCATCAATATAACCACCAGCGTTAAATACGTCCCAGTTAAATGACTCTGTAGGACGAGATTCCCACAGACGTAAAATAGCTACAGAAGAATCACGGAAACCAACTACAGGAATATCCCAAGGTACTCCTTTAATAGTACGATTAGGATGCCATACAGCCTGAGTAGAACCATCTGGAGTTTGCTGATGCTCAACATAACCACCTAAAGGAATATTCTGTAAAGACTCAGGGCGGCAAACCTCCCAAGGACAACCATATTCACGCCAACTATCTGGACGCTCTACCTGTTTGCCACCACGAATTTCTTGACGGAATAAGCCATTTTCATAATGTAAACCATAGCCTACACATGGATAATTTAAAGTTGCTAAGGAATCCATATAGCAAGCAGCTAAACGACCTAAACCACCATTGCCTAAAGCCATATCCGGCTCTTCTTGGCAAATTTCATCAATATCTAGGCCTAACTCTTTAAAAGCCTCTCTTGCGAGATCATATTTCTCTAAATTGCAGAGGTTATTGATAGTTAAACGACCCATCAAAAATTCAGCTGATAAATAATGTACTGCTCGAGTATCCTGTTGTGCATGAGTGTACTGAGTATCAGTCAAATGCTCAAAAATTTTCTCATTAGCAGTTGCTACCAATGCTTGCCACCAAGCCAAGTTAGAGGCTTTTTCAGGTGAAGTACCAATGGTGCGGCGCAAATGTCTAACAATATCGGTCTTGAACTCTTCTACGGCCTGTGCATGAGAGCTTTTTTCTTGCATAGAAACATTTCCCTTTACGGCACATTTTGCGCTACGACAATGTTTGCCTGACGCTTGTTTGTTAACTGCCATTATAAATATCCTCGATTGTTATAAATTCTCACATCTTTATATTAAAATTTGTATGCCTTAGATGCTTATACGTATTTTATAACAGTATAAAACCAGCGTCAAAAAAAGGAAATTCGATGAAAATCGCATTTACACGAAATTTACAACTTATAAACAAACTCTTAAATAAAGAAAAGATGTAACGTTTTTTTAAATAACTTCACAATATCAAGGCTTTGAATACGTGTAATTTTTCTTTAGTGTCAAATTCTTATATATAATTAGTCTAAAAACTCTGCTTTATCACCATTATTTTCTAGCCACTGACGGCGGTCTGAGGCTCTCTTTTTAGATAAAAGCATATCTAAAAGAGCAAAAGTTTCATCTTCAAAATCAGAATCTAAAGTTAATTGCATCAAACGCCTAGATTTAGGAGCTAAAGTTGTTTCACGCAATTGTTCAGGATTCATCTCACCTAGACCTTTGAAACGCTGAATTTTAATATTTTCACGTTTAAAACCTTTGCGCATAAATTTACTTTGTTTTTGAGCAAGCTCTGTATCGTCTAAAGCATACTCCTTAAATTTGCCACAATCTAAACGGTATAAAGGAGGGCAAGCTA
>URKL01000032.1 GCA_900548485.1 uncultured Succinatimonas sp. | reverse complement strand
GGTACGACTCCCATCAGGTGGTGCTATCGTAATTGACCCTACCGAAGCTTTAACCTCTATTGATGTTAACTCCGCTAAGGCAACTCGCGGTGGTGATATCGAAGAAACTGCTTTACAAACTAATATTGAAGCTGCAGAAGAGATCGCCAGACAATTGCGTTTACGCGACGTCGGTGGTTTAGTAGTAATCGATTTTATCGATATGACTCCGCTTAAAAACCAACGTGAAATCGAAAATCGTATGCGTGATGCCGTCCGTCAGGATCGTGCCCGCATTCAGTTTAGTCGTATTTCTCGCTTTGGCTTGCTTGAAATGTCTCGCCAGCGCTTAAGACCTTCATTAGAAGAATCTAGCTCTTACGTCTGCCCGATGTGTAATGGCCAAGGTACTTGCCGTGATACCTCATCTTTAGCATTATCTATCTTAAGGCTTATTGAAGAGGAAGCTCATAAAGAGAATATGGGCAATGTTAGCGCCACCGCTTCAGTTGAAGTCGCAACCTTCATGTTAAATGAAAAGCGCGCCCAATTAGCTGAAATTGAAAAGCGTAATAACATCACCATTACCATTATTCCAAATAAGTTCTACATGCCTCATGAGTATGTAGTTGAGCGTCAAACTGTTGCCTCTGAGACACATCACAGCTCCTTAGACTCTTTACGTGAATTAACTCGTAATGCTCGTGAAGAATCTGAGAATGTAGGTTATAACACTCAGCAAAAGACAACTACCAAGAGCAATGATAACTCTCCGGCTATCAATACTGATATCCTTTCTACAGCTATCACGGCTCCAGCTCCAAAACCTAAGCCTCGCGTTAATAAGAAATCTAAGGTTGCAGAGGAGCCTAAGAAGGTCGAGAGTGGTTCTATAATCACTTCAATAAAAAGCTTAATTTCTTCTATTTTTGGTTCAAACGAACCTAAAGAAGAACCAAAAGCACCTGAAACAAAGAAGCCAGCTCGTCAAAATCAGCAACGTCGCAATGCTAATCGCAATACCCAAAAGAATGTTACTGAAAAAACCGAACGTCAGGAAAATTCTAAACGCCGTACTAAGGTCTCTGAGGACAACAGCGAAAATGCTAATGCCATAAAAGAGACTAAGAATCGACGTAATCGTCAGGAAAACAAGACCGAAAAGGCTGAAATTCCAGCAACTAAGCGCAGAAATCCCAAAAAGACTACTGAGGAAGCTGTTGAAAATACAGTTGTAAAAGAGCCTAAGAGCCGTCGCAATAAGAATCAGGAAAACAATGCCGAGCAACCGCAAAAGCGTCCACGCAAACGCATTTCCAAGCCTGCTCCTGTAGTTGAAGAGGTTGCATCAAAATCTCCAATTTACACTCCTTATGAATATAAAGAGCGTGAATATACCTTTGCATCTAGCGCACAAGGAGACGATCTCAACGTTGACTTCACACAAGTAGTTAACGAGCGTGATCTAAGCTTAGCTTATGAGTATGAACACTCTGAAAAAGCTGGTGGTTTATCTTCTGTAAGCTTATCTGGTATTGATGCTATCTCAGAACCTGAGCTTTTAAATGTAGACTATAGCTTTACTCCTAATGAGCGTAAAAACGACAATCTCCCTGAGATTGACAAAGCTCAAAGAAGCGGTGGTTTACAAGGTTCCTCTGAGATTGTAGCAACAGCTACTATCAACACTGATGAAAAAGACGAGACTTATATTAAATAACTAAGTCACCATATCCCTAGCTTCTAAGCTAGGGATATTTTTTCAGAAGCTCCTTTATCAGCTAAAAAATTTTTTAAATAAAAATTTTATCAGTTATTCTTCATAATATAATTTTTAATTTGAATAGGTTTTAAAGTCATTTTAGAGTACAATGAGCTTAGTGCTTATCTAAAATGTCAGTATCATTATGGATCAATCTTTACTACCTAATATTTACGATTTTATATCACACACCTATCCTTTCTCACAGCTTGATACTCTTGCTAAAGATGCTGTCGCTACTGCCGTAAAAATTTCATATCATAGTCCAGATGATGTGCTTGATAATGAACAATTAACAGGTGCTGGACTCTATATGATTAGAGTTGGTGCCGCAGAAGAAATCAATAAAGATGATAATTCTTTAAAAGCGCGTTTAGGTGTTGGAGATAGCTTTGGTTATTCACAAATTGATAAACAAGGCGAAAGTGAATATAAGGTAACCTTTCTTGAAAACACCTTGCTCTACTTTATTAGTAAGCAGATGTTACAGTTTTTAATCAACAAAAATAAAGTCGTCGGCGAATACTTTAACTCTCAAGAATGGGTAAGATTATCTTCAACTCATAGTAATAATGAAGAAAATGCCATCCCGGCTTTTACTCGCCGTCAAGTTTCATCAGTATGCAGTACTGACATAGCTATCATCAATGAAGAAACAAGCATTCAAAAAACAGCTCAGGAAATCACTAAAAAGCATACAGATGTTGCCTTAGTTAGTAACGATGGCACTAAGCTATTAGGCATTGTCACTAAAAGTGATATCACCTCACGTGCAGTAGCCTCAGGTTTAGATATCAATAAACCTATTAAAGAGATCATGTCTAAAAGTGTCTACACTATTGATAGTAAACGCCAGATCTATGAAGCTTTAGAGTTGATGGTAATGCATAATATTAAATGCTTACCGGTATTGGAGATGGAAAAAATTGTAGGTACAGTGACAACCCGTCAGCTATTAACCCACAGCCAATTACAAGCAGTATATCTAAACAAAGATATTCAAAAAGCCCCAAGCTTAGAGAAACTTATTGAGCTATCAAAGCACAATAAAGAAGTTTTTGAAACCTTAATTCAAACAAAAGCTACTCCTCATGCGGTACAAAAGATCATGTCGCACCTTTGCGATCTATACTGTCAGCGCCTCTTAAAATTTGCTGAAGACCAATTTGGTCCCGCTCCCTGTGCTTACGCTTTTGCGGCTGCAGGCTCCTTAGCTCGCAATGAAGTTCAATTCTTATCCGATCAAGATAATTGCATTATCACTGAGCACGATCTCAACGAGCAAGAGCGCCAATATTTTTCAGAACTAGCTAATTTCGTCTGCCAAAGCTTAGATAAATGTGGTTATCCTCTCTGTGACGGCAATTACATGGCCTGTAATCCACAGTGGTGTCAAGGTTATAGCACCTGGACCGCTTACTATGACAAATGGATTTCTAATACTAATGAAACTGCTATTTTAAACAGCTCTGTTTTCTTAGATATGCGTTGTCTCTATGGCGATGAATTCTTAGTAACTAAATTAAAACAACATTTACTTAGAGCTGTAGCTAAAAACAGCCGTTTCTTAGCTACATTAATGAAAATCTCTGCTAATGTTACCCCACCAATTGGAACATTTAGACAATTTGTATTGACAAAGGATGGCAAGAATAATCCAAGTCTTAATATTAAAAAGCAAGCTATCAATCTTATTGTAGAAATTGCTAGACTTTATGGTCTTTCTGCAGGTTGCCAAAACTGCGATACCTATTTGCGTTTAGAATCGGCTGTTGCTCACGATTTATTAAAAGAAAAAGAATTTCGTGAACTCTACGAGGCTTATACATTTTTAAATAAAGTTCGTTTTGAACATCAATTACAATCGATGCAAAACCAAACGCCTCTAAGTAATCACTTAGAGCCATCTATGTTAAGTCAATTTGAGCGTAATCATTTGCGTGATGCATTTAGAATCATTGCCAAGCATCAACAAGCTGCCTTATTCAGATTTGCAGGCGGTATCGGAATTTTAGGATAATAAAATGATATTTGACTCCCCACTAGTTAAATTGAAAAAACGCTGTAAAAAAGCTTTAAACGATCCTAATTTAAGTGAGGAGTTAAAACCTTTTTATGAAAGGGAATTACCCTCACCTGATGACTTATTAAAAGATCTTAAACTTACCTCTATTGATTTTGAAACTACCGGTCTTAATTTTGATGAAGATGTAGTGCTCTCAATGGGAGGAATTAGTTTCGATTCTGGATCTATCGACTTTTCAACCTCATTTCATCAACTCTTAAATGTTGATCCTAAAAAAATCAAATCGAATGCAGCAATTATCAATCAAATTACCCCTGAACAACTTATAGGTGGCTTAAATCCACATGAAGCTTTTATAAAGCTTATGGATAAACTTGCAGGAGGTTTGGTTTTAACCCACTGCCAAATCATCGAAAGTACTTTTTTACGCAAGAGTTTACATATTCCTGAAAAATTCCCATTACCTATGATCTTTTTAGATACTATGGCAATTGAAAAGAATTTGCTTAAAAATCAAGGTAATTTCCAGCTTGAATATGTACGTTTAAATAAAATCCGTGAGCGTCGTGGCTTCCCTGCCTATGAGGCACATAATGCTTTAGCTGATAGCTTAGCTACAGCAGAAGTATTTTTAGCACAACTTCATGATATCTTTGGTAAAAAACCTTATATTCTAAAAGAAGTATACAAGCGCAGTAATTGATATCAACCACGACCTAAAGGTTAAAGATCCCTACTGCCACTAAAACAACGATCTTGCTCTTTTTAATGGATTATTGTTGCTGACAGCTTATGCATCTCTTCAAAGGCACTTCAGCTCTTCTTAAAACATGCATAGTCCCCAAACCTCAGCTTTTCACAGTAAACACAACAAAAGATTCTCATTATATTGAGCAACAAACAATACCTAGTTAGCTTTGAAATGACTACATCATTTCAAAGCTAAGATTACAAATAATGGGATCTATACTTTATTTAAAATTAATTGATTAAATCTAGTAGTTCTTCTTCAGAGAGTTTTAAAGCCTCATTAGCAATTATGCTATTACCATCTAGGAAATCGGCGGCAATTTCGCGTTTCTTTGCATGGAGCTCAAGAATTTTTTCCTCTAAGGTATCTTTAATCACTAATCTAATAACATTAACCGGTCGGGTTTGACCAATACGATAAGCTCTATCTGTAGCTTGATCCTCTACTGCAGGATTCCACCAAGGATCTAAATGCACTACATAATCAGCACCAGTAAGATTTAATCCTTGGCCGCCTGCTTTTAAGCTAATCAAAAAGACATCTCCGTTACCAGATTGGAATTCTTGAACTGCTAAAGCTCGTTCTTTTTCTGAGCTTTGCCCATCTAAGTATTGATAATCAATACCTTTTTTCTCAACAAGCGCGCGGATCTTAGTTAAATAGCCTACAAACTGACTAAATACTAATAAACGATGTCCTCCACTTAAAGCTTCATCTAATAAGTCAGAAAAAGCCTGTGTCTTAGAACTGTCACTCTTATTTAATTCATCGCTAACCAAAGCAGGATCACAACAGAATTGACGCAACTTAGTTAGAGCAGACAAAATTTGTAAACGTCTTTGGCCACTCTTTTTAAGATCATTGGTATTATTTGCTAATTTTTCTAAAGTAGATAGACGTAAAGCTTCATAAAGCTCTTGTTCACGAACTGAATTTTCCACCACAATCAATTGCTCAGTACGAGGCGGTAAATCGTCTAAAACATCTCCCTTAAGTCTTCTTAAAATAAAAGGACTAATCAATAATTTTAAAGCACGATTAGTTGCTTTATCTTTTAAAACATTGCAAAAACGTTTATGGAAACTCTCTTTAGAACCTAAAAGTCCAGGATTTATGATATTAAAAATACTCCACAGATCATCAAGATTATTTTCAATGGGAGTTCCGGTTAAAGCTAAACTCATTTTAGCTTTAATCATTAGAGCTGTTTTAGCTCTTTGAGTCAAAGAATTTTTTAAAGCCTGAGCCTCATCATAAACAGTCATCTGCCACATAACTTCAGATAAAGCTTGTGCTTCTATAGCAAACAGACCATAACTTACAATTAAAACTTCACCAGCTTGCATCTCTTTAATAGCTAGCTCACGATCATCTACATACTTTAAACGTTTTACTTTTAAAGTAGGCGCAAACTTATAAATCTCATTTTCCCAATTAGGACAAACAGATGTTGGTGCTATTACTAAAATAGGGCCCTTTTTAGCTAGCATCAGCATTGTCGCAATAGTCTGAATTGTTTTGCCTAAGCCCATATCATCGGCTAAACATCCTCCCACGCCCCAATGAGCTAATCGACATAGCCAATTAAAACCATCTAATTGATAAGAACGAAGATCGGCCTTTAACAGCTTCGGAACTTTAAACTCCATATTAAAAGCTTCATCGCGTCTTTTTAGTAAAACTTTAACTTTTGAAGAGAATTGACAATCAAAATCTGAAAGTAGATCTCCTATAACTTGACCTGCTAAAGGATTAGCTAAAACTTCATCTTTCTTGCCGGCAGTAGTTAAGGCTTTGAGCTTTTGTAGTTTGTTTTTTAGCTCTTTAGTAATTACGTAGTAATTTTCCTCATCCACCTTAATATAATTACCGACAATATCTGAAATTGCTTCTAATAAAGTCTTTAAACTTATAAAACGGCCTTCACTTAACTCCACTTTACCTGAAATGGTCAGATACTCACTAGCATTTAGATCACCTAAAAGTTTAAAGTTCGTAGAAGACAAAGCTCCTTGAACATTAATTCCTTTTCCCTCTGACCAATGCATATCGCAAATTTCAGAAAAATTATGGATCTGTTCTATAAGCTCTAAAATATCCTGTGTACTATCTGTAAAATAACTGTAATTACCGTCTTCATCTAAATCATTTAACTTGCTTAGAGTATTTATTACTTTTTCAATAGCTAAATTTTCTTTTGTAAAATTACGTTTAGCTACAATTGGTAACTTTTGATTTTTTGGGGTAAAAATTAAACTTTCTTCACCAAAGGCTGGCATTTTATAAGGACAAGAGTCATCATCTATAACCTTAATTCTAAGTTTGATGTTATAACCCTTATTAAGATTTGCTAATAAAACTACAGGTCTTGATAAAGACTCTACCTTATTTGAATCAATATCAAAATTAACTTCAACATCAGAACTCTTTCCTAAAGTTAAAACCTCATCTAATGCTGATAGTGGAAATTTAGTACCATTAGTACCTAAAATATTAGCTAACTCTCGATGAATTTTTTCTACACGATATAAGTAAATCTTTTGTTTTTCTAAATCAAATCCACAGCTGATATATGTATTAGCATCAATTTCATAAATACCAGCATTAACACTCAGATAGATATCATTTTTTTCTTGTTTTACATAAAGATTTACTTTTCTAGACTCCATCTGCATATGGATACAGTTTTGGTCTTCATCAAGAATATATAAATATGGATGACCTTCGAGACTTACTAAAGATCTATCATAAGTAAAAATGTATGAATATGAATTTCGACCATAAATCCGGACACGATTATATCCTGAGGCCACGGCTCGATCTTGATCGCTTAAAAAAGTATGTTTAGCACCTCTTGAATTAAAGAAATTAGAGACCTCATACTTATCCTTTATCTGTGCATTTTCACCATTATCATCACAGTCAATTACATAAGGTGTGGCATAAAAATTATTCTTATAATTATCAAATATCCAAGCTAGGTGTTTACTGGCTTTTTTTACTTCTTTTTTTCTTGGACCTTCCTTGACCTTTAATTTATTTATCTTAAGTAAATCAATAACTGTATCTAATTGAGTACGCCAAATATTATCTATATCAATAACTTTAGAGAAATCGTAATAATCTAAGTTTTCATAACCTTCTATAAAATCAATTACAGCGTAAGATTTATAGGATTTATATAATCTTGAAGCTAAAGCACTTTGAACCTTATTTAAGGCAATTATATTTTTTGGTGGCTCTTCAGAATAATAAATAGTAGCTAAATCTTCATTATGAAGAGCACTCATAATAATCAGATGATAAATAAAATGACAAGAAAACCTTTTTAAAAAATAGATTTTGTCAAAAAGCATCTTGGAATTATATTCCCTAAGCTCAAAAGAATTCTCTTTATCAGCAAATTCAGGAATAAAATCTTCAAAACTTTCTTTTTGTCCATTTCTTAGCGCATATAAATATAAAATCGCAGCTGCACATATAACCATAGGGTTAACCATGCTTAAGTTCTTTTTAATTAGAGCGTTAAGTTCTCTTTTTAAAATAGCTACATCAGAGTTAGTCTGCATACGACAGTACTCGAGCATCATGACGTAAGGATAATTACATTCTTGCTTTAATTCTTCTTTATGATTTTTTTTATAATTCAACAATAGCTTCTTACAGCGCTCAAAATCTCCTGTAAAAAAAGCTTCATAAATACAGACTAAATCATTATTAGAATTTTTTTCGCTAATTCCTTCTCTAAAATACAGCTCTAATGGATCTTGATCAAAATTTGCAACTAAGGGAAATATTTTTTCATACAGGACATAGTCAATATTCAGACTACATAACTCACAAGCAAATTTGCTTATAACAATTTGATTTTCAGATATAATATTTTTAAAAAAATCAGGATATGTTTTTATAGATATGATAGATTCAACAAAATATTTGTCACAAAAATAATCACTATAAATTGCACTTATAAAATACTGCCGTTCTTGATCATTTAAAGATTCATTGAGATATAACTTTAATAATGCTGTATTTCCATAAAAATCACTGATATCAAAATCACCAAAATTTTGAATAAAGTCAAAATCTTTATTGATAACTTTCTGAAAGAAAGTTAAAAGTTTTTTGTATAAAATCTTATCATTGCTTACGCAATACTCTCGCATCTCATGAATATATTTAGGCTTTGGGTAGTAAAAAGAAAACCAGCCACTAATAGACTCTAAACTATTAAAATAGCTTTTAGTTGTTTTAGAAAGCTCATCGAAAAAGCCTCTGTATCCATCACAAAAAAATTTTATTGAATCAATATTATCAGGGACTTTTATTTTTAAATATTCTAAAGCATGATCAAGTAAATATTGATTTAGTCCCCCAAAGAAAAATAAGTTTATTTTAAAAACATCTTTTAAACTTTTATTTAAAGCATTTTCTTTATCTGCAAATTTTATTTGATCAAGACTAAACATATTCTTACACAAAAATCTAACTATTTAATATAAATGCATTAAATTTGTTATCTAAGCCTTAGATTAAGCATAAAAACAAATTAACAGCTGTTCCTGTTTTTTATGACCTTAGTATAGCAGTATATTGAAAAAAACAGATTTTTTCCCATAAGACTTTGGTTTTACAATCTACAGGATCTTATGTTTTTTGTGGTTAAATACCGACGAAAAGTATTTACTTCAGTGATTTTAAAAGAACAATATTCTCTTTTGTCTGTTCTAGATTTGAATCTCAATAAGCAAAATTTGAAGAAGCTTCTGTACAGCTTCTGCCCATTTATCCCCTAAAATTGCAATTTCTAAATTAGTCCATTTTTTAAAAGACACTAAAAGTTTGCTAATTCGTAAAAATAATTATCCGACTATACTGAAGAAAATTTGGAAGGAAAGTACTTTGATCTCCAGCTTATTTTGCTGCTATTAGTAGCGGTTAACCTATTTCATTTATTAGGCAATATATAGGAAGACAACACAAGAGATTAGAAAATTTCATTTTTCTAATCATCCCACTACGTCCTTAAACTTAAATACGAGGCTTGGGGCGCCTAAAATTATTAATAATTGTCAAAAATCTAATGCTAATAAGATTTTTAAGTCTTGAAAGAAATGTCTTTTGAAAAAAATGACTGGCTCAAACCAGTCATTTTTTATTATGAGATGTTTAGCGTAAGATAGCCGGTAAGGACTGAGGATCACAAACCTTTAATAAATTGCGTAATACCTTAGGATTACCACAAACTAAATTACCGCTCTTGTTATAGCCAGGCTCGCCCATAAAGTCAGTAACCAAACCACCAGCTTCACGAACAATTAAGTCACCTGCAGCAAAATCCCAAACCTTTAATCCCTGCTCTAAATAGCCATCAAAACGGCCACAAGCAACATAGCAAAGATCTAAGCTAGCTGCGCCAATACGTCTAACATCAGCACAATTATTAATAAGTTTGGAGAAAAGATCTAAATAAGGGAGCATACGCTCACGATATCTAGTCGGGAAAGCTGTACCAATGATAGCGCCATCTAAGTTAGTCTTAGTACCAACACGAATACGACGGTCATTTAAATAAGCACCCTTACCACGAACAGCAGTGAACATTTCATTGAGCATTGGATCGAAAACCACACCAATCTCAGTGACACCATTGTGACGTAAAGCAATAGATACTGCTGAATGCGGAATACCCATAACAAAGTTAGTGGTACCATCAATTGGATCAATTACCCACTGATATTCAGAATCAGGATTGCCATAAGTAGAACCTGTTGCTAAAGACTCCTCGCCTAAAACACTGTGATTACGATAGGCGGTAAGTAAAATCTTAGCTACGGTCTGCTCACATTCCTTATCGATATTAGTGACCAAATCGTCCTTGTTTTTCTCTTCAATAGTCAACTGAGACTGCTGACCAATATTACGAGCAATCAAATTACCTGCGGAACGAGCTGCGCGCACGGCGATATTGAGCATAGGATGCATGTTTTATAAATCCCAATAAAAAAAAGTGACGCTATTATACGATATTTTAGCAAAAATTGTGGTTTATAATCTATGCTCTTATAGTTATCAATTATATTTCTTAATGAAAAAAGAGCTTAATATCCTCTTTTTATGCGAAAAAGGATTTTTTTATGGCCGATTACAAACAAGTTATTCGCGAGCTTAATGAATCAGGGATCACTGAAAATCATTTTCAATGGTACGGTTTTGTCCTAGGTCTTTTATGTCGCAACTATGATCCTAGTTCCCGCTCATTTTTGGCTATCAACACAAAGATTATGAATGACGATGAGCCTCTTCCTGGTGTTTTAGTAGCCTACCTTACTAATTATGCTTTGGATTGTCAGCGTAATTTGAAAAACAAAGCTAAGGCAACAGAGCTTTTTGCAATGCCGTCAAAGGAGATTTCAAAAGAAGCTCGTTTAGGCTTTTTGGCCGATCTTGCTTATGGTTTAAGCTTAGGATTAGTCGCCTCAGAGGATGGAAGTATTAGTCACAAAATTTCAAATCCTGAGCTTTTAGAAGGCTTACATACCTTAAGTGCTATTTCTCAAGTAGATCCTCAGGAGGATTTAGCTGAAGATGATCTAAATGAAGTCATCGAATATATGCGTACTTTAGTTCTAAATACTTACACAGCACAAAAGTAAGAACTATCTTTAACCTCAATTACAATTTAACTTCCTCCCCTTGCTTTCGCAAGGGGATTTATACGGCTTACATTACTATC
>URKL01000031.1 GCA_900548485.1 uncultured Succinatimonas sp. | reverse complement strand
GGCTTCTTTTATATTTTATAATAAAAATTTTTCAAGCTTAACTAATTACGCATAATACCAAGCTAAAAGAAAACTTCTCTGAAAATATAGAAAAAAAACTCTCAAAACAATAACCATATCATACAAAAATAATTTTCAGTAAAAATTAATACTACTCACCCAAGCTAAATGAATTTTAGTAACAAAAATCATTATGCTTTAGTCATTTGTAGTTATCAAAAAGCTTATATATAAGCTTGTTTTATATTTTTTTAAATATTAAAATAGCCGCCGTTTTGCAGACTTAAATTTTAGGGGTTGTATGTTAACACGTAGTTTTGTCTCTGAAATTCGCCGCATGTTAAAACTCTTTTGGCCTATCATCCTTGGACAGTTAGCTGTCAATTCAATGTCCGTTGTCGATACCGTTATGGCCGGTATGGCAGGTCCATTGCAACTATCAGGTGTGGCCATTGGCGCAAGTTTTTTCTATCCTGTGCTCTTTACTATGGTGGGCTTATCTTTAGCTATTCAGCCAATAATTTCCCATCTTATAGGTGGTGGTAATAAAAAAGATGTGAGCCGGCAAATGCATCAGATCACCATTACTGCATTGGTGATCTCCATCTTTATGGCTATTTTTCTCTCACAATTACACCTAGTCTATAAATTTATTCCGGCCAATCCTGAGATGATTAGAGTGGCTACGGACTACCTGTATGCTCTCTCTCTAGGAATCCCTGTAATGGTTCTTTATAATGTCCTACGCGCCTATTGCGAGGGATTAGGAATCACTACGCCAACGCTATGGTTTGGCTTTTTACAATTATCTTTAAATATTCCTTTAAACTATATCTTTATTTTTGGAAAATTAGGTCTTCCGGCTTTAGGAGGTATTGGTTGCGGTGTGGCCACTACCCTTACTGCAGTAATCGCAACAGTAGCATTTTTAGTCTATATTGAGCTCTCGCCGCGCTTTAAAGATGTACGTCTATTCCGTAAGCTTTATCCTGTAGATAAAAAATGTATTAAACAATTTTTAAAATTAGGTATTCCTTTAGCTTTAAGTTCCACTATGGAAGTTACCTGCTTCTCCCTTGCAGCTTTGATTTTAAGTCCTTTTGGACCAGTAGTGGTTTCAGCTCACTCTATTACCTTAAATATCTCAGGCATGCTCTTTATGCTACCGCTCTCAGTTGCCATAGTAACAACTATTCGTGTCGGTTATTTTATGGGCAGTCTTAACTTTGATAGAGCTATTCAAACTACAAAAGCCGGCTTTTGTATAAACTTATTTTTCTACCTAATCTCGGTAATCTTCCTTTTAAATTGCCGTCACTTTTTAGCAGGTCTATATACTAATGATGAGGAAATTATACAAATGGCCTCTTCGCTTTTACTTATAAACTGCCTCTATCTATTGCCAGATTCCATTCAAATGCTATCTATCGGTGTTTTGCGTGGTTTTAAAGATAGTAAAACCATTTTCTTTGTAACATTGGTTTCCTATTGGGTTATTGGTATGCCTTTAGGAGCTTCTTTAGCCTGGGGAATCTTTACAGAAAAAATGCAAGCCTACGGTATTTGGATAGGTTTTATCTGCGCTCTCACCGTAGCAATGATAATTTATGTAATTAGACTTGCGATCTTATTTAAAACGCGTAAATTACCTAAAGCTTTAAAAGCTTAAGACCTTTTGCCTTTAAGATAAGCTTAAAGGCAAATTACAATAAGCATAAATTGTGATCAAACTCGTCTTTTTTTTGAAAAATACTTCTAATCTTTAAAATATACAAAAAAAATTTTCAGTTTAAACTGTTAAAAATCAATATCTTATAAACTAGATTTTATAATTTCCAATATATTGATGTTATTTCCATTATAAAAAACTGATATCATATCAGCTATATCGTATAAAGAACCATTTTATGAAGTTTGAAGACATGGAAATAGAAAAATCAAAAGTACCAGCTTTACCTAGAGCTGCCTGTATATTAGATCTATTAGCCGATCAAGGTCCTATGCCTCGCTCAGAGCTAATAGCTAAATCCAAAATTCCTCACAGTTCAGGATATAACATCATAGATGAACTGATAAAATTGGGTTTTCTACGCCAAGATAGTGACGGAAAGATTTGCCTTTGGATGAAGATGATCTATTTAGGAGGAGCTGCCTCAAGATCTCTTGATCTTAAAGATATAGTTTTACCACCTCTATTAAGTCTCCTTAATAGTTATGATTGTATTCATGTGCAATTTGGCATGATTTATGGAGATAAAGCCTTTTATGTATTGAAACGCTCAAATAAAAAGGCTGCTTTCCATGCCATGGCCCGTGAGGGTATGGAAATGTCGATGGTACAGGCTGGTTTAGGTAAATTGCTCTTAGCTTATCAAGATGATGTTTACCGTGAACGTTTGCTACCACAACTTGATTACCATGCTGTGACCCCAAATTCTATAACTACACCTGATGAGTTACGCAAAGAGCTCGCTAAGATCCGTCTGCAAGGATGGTCTTTAGGTAATGAAGAAGGTGAGAGTGGTTTTAGAAGTATTTCCGCTCCCGTTTTTGATCGCGACCGTAATCTTAAAGGCGGTATCTCGATAGTCGGTACTATCTACAAATTTACCGATGAACTCCTCCCCCAAATTGCTGCAACTACAATTCAATGTGCCAATAGCATTTCTCAATCTCTAATTTAAAACTTTTACGACCTATCTCCAAATTTTGGGATAGGTCGCATTTTTTACAAAATTATTTCCAATATATTAAATATTACCCGATCAACATTCCTCAAAATTTAGCATTTTTTATTGTATAAAATCCTTTTATCTAGATTATTCATTTTTTCAACCATTTAAATATAAGAATAAAATTTGTTCTCCCCCTCTATTTTCGTTTAAAAATTTATGTTGTATACAAGATAATACATTTAAAGTGCTTATATATGCCTTTTATATAATTCCTATATACTGGAATTAATTACTATTAAATGGATTTTGTGACAATAGTCAGATAAAAAACAAAATAAATTGTCTAGACTTTATACATCGAACACAAACACATAGGAGTTCACATGAAAATTAATAAACTTACAGCCGCCGTTATCGCCGCATCTTTAAGCGTTGTTGCTTTTAATGCTCAGGCTTTAGAATTAAAGGCCGGTCACTCTCACATTGAAAATGAGGCTACCGATCTTTCTTTAAAAGAATTTGGCAAGAAATTAAATGAAATTTCTGGTGGCGAAATCACTGTTACTGTTTATGCAAACTCTCAGTTAGGTTCAGAGCGTGAAATGGCTGAACAGGTATTAAACGGTGCTTTAGATATCAGCATGTGTGGCGGTCAGCAGATTGAAAACTTCTACTCTCCGTTTGCTGTAACCAATATTCCTTACCTCTTCCGCGATTATGATCACGTTAAGAAGTTCATCAAATCTGAAGAAGCTTATAAGTATCTTTTAGATGCAGCCTATGAAAATAATAGCGGTTTCTTAGGCCTATGGTTTGAAACCTGTGGTCCACGTAGCTTCTATGCTAAGAAAGAAATCAATACTCCTGATGACTTAAAGGGTCTTAAGATGCGTGTTCCTGAGTCCCCGATGTCTATTGCGACCGTTCAGCTTATGGGTGGTCAGCCAACTCCGATGTCATCTTCTGAAGTTTACTCAGCTTTACAACAATCTGTAATTGATGGTGCTGAAAACAACTTTGAGTTCTATGTACAATCCCGTCACTTTGAGGTTGCCCCTTACTGGTGTCAGGACATGCACTCCATGCCGCCTAACGTCATGATCATGTCAGCCTATACCTTCGATAGCTTAAGCGATCAGCAAAAGCAGTGGGTAAAAGAAGCTGCTATCTATGCTCGTGACTTCCAAATGGCCTACTACGATAAGAGCTTAAATGAGCTTTATGAAAAGGCTGATGAATTAGGCATTCACTTAAATTACATCGATAACAAGCCTTTTGCTGATAAGACAGCTTCATTAATTAACGAGGAAATGAAGAAGCCTGAGAAAGCTGAGCTTATCAAAGCCATTCAAAGCATAAACTAATGTTTAACTCCACAAGCCTTTAGCTTGTGGAGCATTAAGGAGTTGAAGATGCTCGATATAATTACACGCATCAAATCATTTTTAGATAAATTCTTATTCTCAATCTGTATCGTCATTATGACGGTATTGGTAATTGACGTCTCCTGGCAGGTTTTATCTCGTTATTTAGTAGGAGAACCTAGTCTTTATACCGACGAATTAGCACGCTTCCTCATGGTATGGTTAACCTTCTTAGGTGGTGCTTATATGTTCGGCTCTGATAGCCATCTAAGCGTTAACTCTTTACGCGATATGATGCCGGCTAAAATGCAAAACGCCATTTTCATTTTCACTTATTTATTAATTGGTGGTTTTGCTGTCTTAGTTATGATTTTAGGCAGTCAGCGTTTAATTTTACGCACCATTTCACAACCATCTCCATCCTTAGGCATCCCTATGGGTTATTTTTACTCTATTTTACCCCTTAGTGCCACCTTTATCATTATTTACATGCTCTTAAATTTAGGCGAAATGTTCTATAAGAGCAAAGCTGTAACTAAACAGGAGCAAAAGTAAAATGGATACTAGTTTAGCTCTTTATCTTGTTTTAATTTTTGGTGTACTAATATCAATTGGTGTACCTATCGCAATTGCCATTGGCGTCTCTTCACTCTCAATTATGTTAATGGCTATGCCTTTTATGGTTGCCATTTCCACAGCAGGCCAAAAGATGGTCAATGGTATTGACTCCTTCAGCTTACTTGCGGTGCCCTTGTTTATTATGGCAGGTAATATCATGAATCATGGTGGTATTGCCAGGCGCTTAGTAGATTTTGCCTATCTCTTTGTAGGAAAAATCCCAGGAGCAGTATCCCATGTAAACATTATCGCTAATATGCTTTTTGGCTCTGTATCTGGCTCTGCCGTTGCCGCTGTTGCTGCTGTTGGTAAAACCTTATTACCAGAAGCTGAAAAGACTGGTATGAATAAAGAATTATTTGCCGCTGCCAATATCGCCTCAGGTCCTACAGGACAGATCATTCCTCCTAGTAACGGTATGATCGTTTACTCTGTAGTTTCAGGTGGTACCTCCATCGGTGCTTTATTCTTAGCAGGTTACCTCCCAGGTATTTTGATGGGCTTATGCTCAACCTTAGTTGTAGCTATTTATTTAAAACTCCATCCTTCTTGGGCAGGAAAAAATCAAGAGCATAAATTTACCTTCGCTCAGGTATTAACTGTAGTTTGGCGTGCATTACCTTCACTTTTAATGATTGTAGTAGTTATTGGCGGTATCATCACCGGTATCTATACTGCAACAGAAGCTGCCTGCTCAGCTGTAGTCTATGCCTTAGTACTATCTTTAATTTACAAGCAAATCAACGCTAAGATCTTATTAGAAGTTGCTCGCGATACCATGAACATCAGCTGCATGGTGCTCTTCCTTATCGGTTGTTCTTCTGTAATGTCCTACGTTTTAGCTTATACCCAGATTCCAAAGCTCATCGCAACTTCAATGTTAAGCTTAACTGATAGTCCATTTATGATTTTCCTGCTTATGAATATCATTTTGCTTATCGTTGGTATGTTCATGGACTTAACCCCTGCGGTACTTATCTTCACCCCGATCTTCTTACCGATTGCAACTCAATTAGGTATGGATCCGGTGCACTTTGGTATCATGATCCTCTTTAACCTCTGCGTTGGTATCACTACCCCGCCTGTAGGTGCAGCACTCTTCGTTGGATGCTCTATTACCGGAGTCTCAATTGAAAGAGTCACTAAGATGCTGATCCCTTTCTTTATCGCAACCATCGGTGGCTTAATGGTCGTCACCTATGTACCTGAATTATCATTAGCTATCCCGCGCTTAGCTGGCATGATTAACTAATTAAGGAGCTCATAATGTTAAAAAATGATAACTGCTTTTACTGCGAAGATGGAGAAAAACGTAAAAGCTTGATGATTGAGATTTGTAAATTTGAAAAATCTACTTTATATCTCAATCGCGATCAAAAACACTTAGGCCGTGTAGTTTTAAAATATCATGAGCACAAAACAGATCCGTCAGAACTTACTGTTGAAGAAAATCAGCAGTTCTTTGGAGAACTTGCTTGTGTAGCAAAAGCTATTATGGAGTTATTCCACCCAGATAAAATCAACTATGCTATCTATGGTGATGGAGTCCCCCATTTACATGTACACATCGTACCTAAGTATAAAGACGGCTTACACTGGGGCGGTCCATTCTTAGATACTTGCGAGAAAAAATTATTAAGCGACAGTGAATACGAAGATTTAATTGCTAAATTTAAACAGGTATTAGGTAAATAAGGATAAAAAATGCAGAATTTTAATTTTTATCGTCCTACAGATTTCTATTTTGGTAAAGGCCAGGAAAATAACGCCGGCGAGATTTGTAAAAAATATGGTGGCACTAAGATTTTAGTTCACTTTGGTGGTGGCAGTGCTGTAAAGTCAGGTTTAATTGACCGTGTTTTAACCTCAATTAAAAATTCAGGCTTAGAAGCTATCACTCTTGGAGGAGTAAAGCCTAATCCGATGTCCGACTTAGTTTATGAGGGCATTGAGCTTTGCCGTAAAGAAAAAGTAGATATGATTTTAGCAGTAGGTGGCGGTAGTGCTATCGATAGTGCTAAGGCCATCTCTCACGGTGTTAATTATGATGGTGACTTCTGGGATTTCTTCATTGGCAAGGCAGCTCCACAAAACTCCTTACCTGTAGGTTCAGTTTTAACCATTGCTGCAGCAGGCTCTGAAGGCTCTAATAGCTGTGTAATCTCCCACTATATGGATGGCATCTTAAAGAAAAAAGGTCTCTCTAGCCAAAATAATGTGCCTAAATTTGCCATTATGAATCCAGAGCTTACTGAAACCTTACCGCCTTTCCAAACCGCTTGTGGTGCTTGCGATATTATGTGTCACGTTATGGAGCGTTATTTCACCAATACTCGTGAAGTCTTATTGACCGATGAGTTATGCGAAGCTGTATTACGTACCATTAAAGTTATGCTTCCACGCGTCATGAAAGACCCTCATGACTATGAGGCTCGCGCTAATATTATGTGGGCAGGTACCTTAGCTCATAACAACACTTGTGGTGTTGACCGTGAACAGGATTGGGGTAGTCATCGAATTGAACATGAGCTCTCAGCTTTATATAACTGTGCTCATGGTGCAGGCTTAGCTGTTATTACTCCAGCTTGGATGGAAAATGTGTATAAGCATGATGTCATGCGTTTTGCACGCTTTGCTGTCAATGTCTTTGGCTGTCAGATGGATTATGAAAATCCTGAAAACACCGCTTTAGCTGGTATTAAAGCTTTAAGAAACCTCTGGGGTGATGCAGGTCTTCCTTTGAACTTTGAGCAATTAGGTGCCAAGCGTGAAGACATTCCGGTATTACTCAAAAACTTAGGTGATAAGGACCATACTGAAGGTCATTTCGTAGTTTTACATATGGATGAAATTCAAAAGGTCTTTGAAACTGCTGCTGATTATAAAGCTTAACTTAATCCTATCTTCATAATAATTCAACTTTGAGCCTGAATATAATTCAGGCTCTTTTTTTGACCTTACATCTAATTACATATTGAGATTTTGTAAGGCAGCAATACGCTTTTCAAGCGGAGGATGAGATGAAAATAAAGAAGCTAAATCTGCAGAATTAATGCATAAAGCCTGCATAGAAGCTCTTTGAGAACTCTGCGGTTGTACCCCTCTTTGTAAAGCTTGCAAGGCATGAATCATAGTACTACGCCCAGAAAGCATAGCAGAGCCTGCATCAGCACGATACTCACGATAACGAGAGAACCACATCAAGATCAAAGTAGCTCCAATACCAAAAATAATTTGCATAATAGAATTTATGAGATAAAACATCATAAAGTTTCCACTACTGCTACCTTCCTCATCATCACGATTGTTCATAGCCTGAACTACAAACTGAGAAACAATATAAGAGAAGAAATACACAAAGGTATTTAATACACCCTGCAATAAAGTCATAGTTACCATATCACCATTTTGGATGTGGGAAATTTCATGACCTATAACGCCTCTTACCTCTTCTTCTGTCATAGAATCTAACAATCCAGTAGATACTGCTACAAGCGCATTATCTTTGCTTGCACCAGTAGCAAAAGCATTCGGATCGGGACTTTGATAAATACCCACTTCTGGCATCTTAAATCCTGAGCGACTTGCAAATTCAGCTACAGTGTTATAGATAAAACGCTCCTGATAGGTACTAGGATTGGTAATAATCTGTACACCATAAGCAGTTTTACACATAGTCTTTGACATAAACAGGGATATCATGGAACCTACACAACCGTAAATGGCACACATGATCAAAATGCCTGTATATGAACCTCCTGATAAACGAATACCAAAGAGACTCATAATAATGGAACCAACAATGCTCACTACTAATAAAACAGCAAGTTGCATTGCTACAAATAATAAAATGCGTTTCATTAAATACTCCTTATAAAAGACTAATTCGTATTTTGCTTATTGCTTTTTTAAATTTCAAGATACTATATTAGTCTTGGTATTTTTTCGCAGAAAATTAGCCCAAAATATACGTATTTAGTAAAAGTGAATAAGAAAACTCTAAAGATGTATTATTTCTTTTAGACAGCTATAATAATTTAAGTTACATAAGGAATGACTATGCATCAAAATCAAATTGCAATTTCAAGCTCTTTAGCTGTTGCAGAACATCGTACAGTTGAATATAAATCAGATTATGTTTTTGTAGGCGAAGGCCCTGATGAGGAAAGTGCTAAAAATAGCCTCAAAGAATTTGCTTTTGATCATAATGCTAATGCCATTTTAGATTATAAAGTAAATTGCCATAAGCATAAATTTAGCAAGCGCTGTCGTTATGTAGCTTCAGGTTTTGCAGCCATGATAGATGGTGATACCTATAAAATGAAAAACGGTCGCCACATTAGTATTGATAAAAAACTCTTACGGGTTAATTCTCCTAATGCAGTACAAATTCGCTATTTAACCGTACTCTTTATAAGCTTGCTCTTTATAGCTACTCCTATCTTAGTAAGAGTAGCTCAAAGACTATCTCTAAGTGCAAGTTTCGGCCTTATAGCGAGTGCTATATGTGCATTATTACTTTTAGGGATCTTGCTCTTTTATTTTCCAAATAAAAAGAAAAGTTATTTAATTGCTGCTCGTCGCCGGCATTCCATTTAAGGTCAAATTACCTTGCTTAAGCTCAATGACGGTGTGGTATTTCTCACCGTCAAAATCTATAGCACGTCTAGCAACCTGCATATTTAAAGCATTTGCATAATCATTTTGTGTAAATTCAGCAACAATCTGTTTACCAGCCTCACCTTCAAAACGCGCATATAAAGATTCTGGATCTATCTTAGAAGAATTTATCTTCACCCTAATCTCGCCGTTTCCTTTTAAATTTTCACCTTTATGGGTATAACCTAAAGCATTTACTTTAAATATAGGATTTTCACTGATATAAGCTAAAAACTCAGGGATAGGAGTTTTTCCTTTTAATAATCTTTTAAAAAGTCCTACAAAATTAGCTCTATCAAAATTGATATCAAAATGCAGATTATCCATCTTATATAATTCCTGCCTTGTATTGTCACGTACTACAGGAAAAGCAAAAGCTAAATTAGCAAAACCATCTACAGCTAAAGCCTGTCTTTTATCCACATCAGCCTCATCTAAAGCGATATTCAATGAAGCATCATTAAAAGAAAAACCCTCACGCACTGAAGGATCGTTAACCCTCTCCTCTGGAGAAAAACCGATTAAATATAAAGTAGAAGCTTCAGCTTGTAACTCTTTAATAGCCAAACTTACAGCATCAACGCTTAAAGAACCATTTTTTAATTGAGGATTACTTTTAAGAGCTAATCCTTTTAAGATTAATTTATAAGCATCCTCCTGATTGTATTTAAGATCAGATTTACACGCTAACCCCCCAAAGGCAAATTCTGTTGTTGCTGAATTTGGAGATAATAGCCTCAGATAGATGGAACTTTCACCTATTTGGCATAAACCATCGGCTAAAGGTAAATTAAAAGCATCAAGTTTAAAAGCTCCCTGAGCCTTTAAAGAAAATAAAGAAGCCTCAGCTTTGCCTTGATAGTTGATAGCCTTTAGCTTTAACTTAGCTAAAGCACTATCAAAATTACCAAGATGAGGGGCTTTTTTTATATCAAAAGTAGCGCTAAACAAACCTAAATTTAATTCATAATCACAAGCACCCTCTAAAGTTTGAAGCGCAAGTTTATTATTTTTAGGCAAATCTAAAGAAAAGAAAATCTGTCCTTTTCTTTGGGTAAAGGTTTCAGAATCAATACTAGCTTTAAGCTTAATTTGAGGGAACTTTTGATTAATTTTTGCTATAGCACTTTCAAAACGACTATCAAAAATATTTCCTGCTATATAAATACCTGCTGTACCTATAACTAAAGCTAAGGTAAATATAATCAAGGCTATTAAAGCCCCGATCTTAAATTTATGCATAATGATAAATACCTAAATATGTGAACTTTCTCCGCCTATTGTGGAGTGAGCTTCCTGATCTAAAAAGGCAAGCCTCGCCATAAAGATATTTCCCGTTGCGTTTTCATATACATTGGCTGTATATCCACGTACATAAGAAGAAGATAGCTTGAGAAAGTCTGTTATCTTTCAATATATGTCCGCATTTTGGACACTTTTTGCGCGTATTTTTGGGATTTATCTTTAAAAAGATTTGTCCTCTTGTCTTTTACTTATATTCAAGCTGTTTAAAGAATATTCCCTATCTTAAAGTCTTCAGCACATAGCGTGGCTTTTGCTTATTTATGTGCAAAAGCCATCTTTATCCCCTAGAGGATGATGAGTACTGGAGAATTATGTTAAAAATTTAATTTTTCATCTTGAAGTTTTGCTAAAAGATTGCCACTTTCTTTTAAGAACGAACCGGCATAATCACCAAAAAAATCCCGCGCTTGCAAAAACCTACGAGTAAAGGCTTCAACATCTTTATTAGCAACCAAATCAAGTTCAGGGCGTAAATTTTCTACATAAGCTTTAATTAGCTCATAATTTTGCTCTGAGGACATAATGATATCCGCATACAAACGTGGATCTTGCGCAAATAAACGACCTACCATCATTAACTCTAAACGATAAATTGGCGAGCTTAATTGTAAAATCTGATGTAATTGCGGATTTAAGTTAGCTAAAAAAGTACCATAGGCATAAGTTGTAAAATGACGCAAAGCTTGAATAATACTCATAGCTTTATCATGTTCACAAGCCTTACACTTTACAATACGCGCCCATGAACAACCCGACTCGGTCATGATTTATCCGGAATGGAACGTTAACGGCAT
>URKL01000030.1 GCA_900548485.1 uncultured Succinatimonas sp. | reverse complement strand
CCACCAGAAGAGATTTGTTCTTCCGGTCATTAGCACACAGCTACCACCTTGACGATTTAATTCCTCGCGCATAGCGAGTCCATTCATCACAGTAGCAAGCATTCCCATCTGATCG
This sequence comes from uncultured Succinatimonas sp., assembly GCA_900548485.1. Taxonomy (GTDB): domain Bacteria; phylum Pseudomonadota; class Gammaproteobacteria; order Enterobacterales; family Succinivibrionaceae; genus Succinivibrio. The sequence goes on along the minus strand of URKL01000030.1, from coordinate 11,624 downwards.
CCAGCGACTCGGTCAAAACCAGCCTTTTGTAAAGCTGCACCGCGGAAAATATTACCACCACCTATAACCAATACAGTCTGAACTCCAGCTAATTGGACTTCACGAATAGCTTTAGCAGTAGCACCTAAGATCTGCGGATCAATACCAAACTCGCCGTCACCACCTAATGCTTCGCCAGATATTTTAAGTAAAATACGACGTTTTTTTATCTCAGCTGTCATATGCCGGCCGTCCATTATTTCTTGGCAGCAGCCATCTGAGCCTGAACTTCAGCAGCAAAGTCCTGAGTCTTCTTCTCGATACCCTCACCAACCTCTAAACGGATAAAGGAAACAGCATCAGCACCGTGCTCCTTTAACATCTGACCTACAGAGATTTCAGGATTCATAACGAAAGGCTGACCGGTAAGAGAGATTTCGCCGGTGAACTTATTCATACGGCCTTCAACCATCTTCTCAGCAATGTTCTGTGGCTTGCCAGACTTCATAGCGATTTCGATTTGTAAGTTGCGCTCGTGCTCAACAACTTCAGCAGCAACATCCTCAGGCTTAACAAACTGAGGCTTAGAAGCACAAACGTGCATTGCAACGTGCTTAGCAACTTCCTCGTTGCCACCATTTAAGACAACGACAACACCAATACGGTTGTTAGAGTGTAAGTAAACACCTAAAGTCTGATTATCAGAGGCCTCAACTAAAGCGCAACGACGTAATTGGAGGTTCTCACCAATCTTACCAACTAAAGCGGTTAAAGCATCAGCCATGGTAACGCCATCGCAAACAGTGTTCTTTAAAGCTTCGATATCAGAGCAATTGTTGTCTAAGCAAACCTTAGCAGCTTTCTTAGCAAATTCAACGAATTCAGCATTCTTAGCAGCAAAGTCAGTCTCAGAGTTAACCTCAACTAAAGCAACCTTATTACCCTCAGAAGCAATAGCAATTAAGCCTTCAGCTGCAGTACGACCAGCCTTTTTAGCGGCCTTAACGGCACCACTCTTACGCATTGCGTCAATAGCAGCATCCATGTCACCATTAGCAGCAACTAAAGCCTTTTTGCAATCCATCATACCGGCACCAGTGGCGTCGCGCAATTCTTTAACCATAGCAGCAGTTACGTTTGCCATGTTGTTTATTCCTCTTGTAAAGCTAGATTCTCAAAAGGCCGGATATACCGGCCTTTTTACTATAATTAAGGTCAAATAACATTAACCTTAGAAATTATTCGGCCTTAGGAGCCTCTTCTGCGGCAGTTGCCTCAGCAGCCTTCTGGGCCTCAGCCTGAGCACGAGCCTCGGTTTCTTCACGAACCATCTCGGCACGGGCAGCGTTAACAGTCTCAGTAACGCCCTTTAAGTATAAGTCAACAGCGCGGATAGCGTCGTCGTTACCCGGAATAACATAATTTACGCCATCAGGATTAGAGTTAGTATCAACAACGGCAACAACCGGAATACCCAGATTGTTAGCTTCTTTGATAGCTAAGTGCTCAACTTCAGCGTCGATTACGAATAAAGCGTCAGGTAAACCGCCCATCTCTTTAATACCGCCTAAAGAACGATTGAGTTTCTCTAACTCACGAGTACGTAAGAGAGCCTCTTTCTTAGTCAGTTTGTCAAAAGTACCGTCCTGAGACTGAGCCTCGAGGTCCTTAAGACGCTTGATGGACTGACGAACAGTCTTCCAGTTAGTGAGCATACCGCCTAACCAACGGTGATCAACATAGAATTGACCGCAGGAAACGGCAGCCGGACCAATCTTATCGCAAGCTGCACGCTTGGTGCCTACGAATAAGATCTTACCCTTATGAGCGACAGTGCTGCTTAAGAAATTTAAAGCATCATCAAAGTTCTCAACGGTCTTCTCTAAATTGATGATATGAATACCATTACGAGCACCAAAGATGTATTGCTTCATCTTAGGATTCCAGTAACGGGTTTGGTGACCGAAGTGAACGCCTGCTTCGAGCATATCGCGCATAGAAATGGTTGACATTTAAAATACCTCAAAAATAGGGTTAAGCCTCCACTGCCCATATCATTCCACCATTTAACTGGCACCCAGAACAATATTGCAAAAGACAGTGTGTGTTTTCTTAACAAAAAAGATTAAAAGATTTGCCTTTGTATAGGTCACACAAAGGCAATACATTTTAGCATGGATTGTCAATTTTTTTATCATCAATCTAAGAAAATATCTTGGCTTTGACATCCTTTCTGATTAAAGCTGAAACGTTCCTGGCAACAGCCTTAGAAACTATCAAAGGCGAGGTGCTTAAATGGGGCATTGTTGTGATTCTTTTCACAGACTATTTAGACAAATTCCTAATTTAGGTTTAGTCTTTTAGACAGCATCTGCTTACACATCCCCCCAATATTGAGTATCAAATTAGTAGCCAAATTATGGAGAAATCCCCTATATAGCCTTCCCTATTGTGCCTAAATTTTGATAACAGATCTCTAATCTTAATTATTTGCAAATACCTTGAACAGTAAAACACTCCTGACTGAAACACTATAGCCATACATTAAAACTTGGAATTTTGCGCTCCCATGTTTTAGCCATTGCTCTCTTTAATTTTTAAATACAGATATTTTTTTGCAAAAAAAAGTAAGTAAAAAATGCGTGATAGAATAGACAAATCTAAAAATAAACCCATAAATACATCTCCTTAAGCTTAATCTTTTTAAGATTAAGAGCTTTAATCTCAATCTAAGTAGATAAATTTAGAAGGAACAAATAATGGATATTTCTCTAAAGTCACCAAGTGAAATAGAAAAAATGCGTCTTGTAGGTGATTTAACTGCCAAAGTTTTAGAAATGATTACTCCCTATGTTGTACCTGGAGTCAATACAGCTGAACTTGATGACAGAATGCTTGAATATATCGAAAAAGGCCTTCATGCAGAATCTGCTGATTTAGGCTATCAAGGCTACCCGCGAGCTACATGTATAAGTATCAATGAAGTAGTCTGCCATGGAATTCCATCTGAGCACACAAAATTACGCGATGGAGATATCGTAAATATTGATGTCACAGTTAGAAAAGATCATTACCACGGCGACAGCTCATGCATGTACTTTGTCGGTAATGTCGCTCCCCGATGCCGCGACTTATGTAAATGTGCTCAAGAATCTATGTATGAAGCTATCAAGACCGTACGTCCTGGCAGTAACTTAACTGAAGTCGGCGCAGCCATTCAAAGAGTTGCTGACAAATATCGTTTCTCAATTGTACGTGACTACTGCGGACATGGTATAGGATCAGGCTTCCACGAAGAGCCTCAAGTTTTACATTATAAAAATAACTTTGATCTGCTCTTAGAAGAAGGTATGTGCTTTACAATTGAACCTATGATCAATGCTGGTACCTGGAAGTGCCGTACAAGCCGCAAGGACGGATGGACTGTCACTACCGCAGATAAGCAACCTTCAGCTCAATATGAGCATACTTTGCTTGTAACTCATGACGGTGTTGAGATTTTAACTTTACGCCAAAACGAAGATTTTCCACGTATTATTAAGCACTAAAATGTATGAAGTCATTGCAGTTCCACGTAAAATCAATAACTTATCTTTAAAAGCTTTTAGCTACGAAGATGAGGAACTTTTCTCTATAAAAAGTGGGCGTGAACTTGTTAAACGCTATAAAGATTATCAAATACAGGCCTTTAAAAGTGGCATAGAAGTCGAGACTTTACTTAAAGCCCATGCAAAGTCTATTGATAATGCTCTATATAAATTATTTTCTCATTTTGCTTTAGACAAGGCTTCAGGATTATGTCTTGTTGCTGTTGGTGGTTACGGACGAGAAGAACAATTTATAGGCTCAGATATTGACCTGTTAATCGCCTATGACAAGGATCCCCTTGCTGAGGAAACTCAAGAGAATATTGGAAAATTTATTTCCTATCTATGGGATTTAAAACTTGATTTGGGAACCTCAGTACGATCTATTGCAGAAACAGTATTAGAGGCTCGTAAAGATATTACTATCAAGACTAATTTGCTTGAAAAGCATTTTATCTGTGGAGATCTCAATACCTATAAGAATCTATGTAATGCTCTTGAGCATGATGATTTTTGGGATGCAGGAAAATTTCTACAAGGCAAAATTGAAGAACAAAAAGAACGTTATCACCATTATCGCGATACGGTCTATTCAATAGAACCTGATGTAAAAAATAATCCTGGTGGTTTACGTGATCTGCAATTGATGCAATGGATAGCCATTGTTAAATTTAAGGCATTAACTCCTAAGCAAATGCAAGAAGTAGGTCTAATCACATCTTCTGAGCTTGATGAATATATCGCTTGTAGAGATTTCCTTTGGAATATGCGCTTTGCTTTACATTGCAACTGCAATGGTGCTCATAACAATCGCTTAACATTAGATATTCAAAAGGCGGTAGCCTCTGCCTTAAATTATGGAGATGATGGTAATCTTCCGGTTGAACAAATGATGCGCGCGCTCTTTAGAACCTTTAGACGCGTTAGAGAATTAAATGCCATTGTCCTGCAACAATCTGAATTACTGATTGAGGGACATATTGGCGAAAATTATCAAGAACCAGTATTTTTAGATAGCAATTTTGTTAAACGTGGCGACTTTATTGATATTATCGATCATGAACTCTTCAAATACGATCCGCCTAAACTTTTATCTTTATTTTTAATCATTGCCAGTTATAACGAAATTAAAGATATTCATGTTAATTGCCTAAGAGCCTTACGCGAAAGTCGTCGAAATTTTAAACACTATCTTATTGAAAATCCTGAGTGTCGTAAACTTTTTAAAAAACTTTTAAGCCTACCTAAAGCTGTTGAACACTCTCTACCTTTAATGCACGAAACTCGAGTGCTCTCAGCCTATATGCCACAATGGGAACGTATTGAAGGTTTAACCCAATTTGATATGTTTCATTTATTTAGTGTTGATGAGCATACAATTCGTGTTCTCAATAACTTTGCCACACTATGCGAATCTAAAGATCCAATTTTTGCCTTGTTTAAAAATATATATAAACGTTTAGAAAGGCCTGATCTTTTGACTTTAGTAGCCCTTTTACATGACATTGGCAAAGGTTGTGGCGGACATCATGCTGATATTGGTGCTTTTGAAGCAGAAAATTTCTGTCAATTGCATGGTTATTCAACATATGAAACTGCCATGGTGTCATGGACTATCAAATCGCACTTGCTCTTCTCAACCACTGCTACCCGTCGTGATATAACTGATCCGGAAGTAGTCATGAGCTTTGCAAGGCTTTGTAAAGATGAGGAGCATTTAAATATGCTCTATTGTCTGACTGTTGCTGATATCTGCGCTACTAATGATCGTGAATGGTCCTCCTGGAAAGAAACTATTTTTAGACAGCTCTATCACTCCACCAGACAAGCTTTAAATCAAAGCGATGCTGATATCACAAGACAGCAAGCCATTATGGTACACAACACCCAAAGAAGTGTGTGCAAAATTGCCCGAGATTGCTCTCATGCCGATCTTGATCGCTATCTGTCTCAATTCCCTGCCACCTATTTCATCCACTATCGCCCAGATGAAATTGCTTGGCATGCACGAAATATCTTACGTTTCAATGATTTAGAAAAACCTTTAATTCTCTTTGCTCAAAATCCTAATATCGGAACTGAGCTTTTAATTTTCTTTAGAAGTAACTCTCCTGTTTTTTTTGGCAAAATTGTCTACGCGATGGCGATGAAACGTCTAAATGTGCTCAGTGCACAGATTTTTTTGACCCATAATGGACATATTCTCTGCACCATAAAGTTCCAAAACCAAAAAGGTCAACAGGTCGATAATGACCGTTTATACAGTCTAAGAAAGACCATCCTAGATGGGCTCAAAAACAGCACTCCTTTGCAGGATTTACCTAAAGTTTCGTGTTCTTTATTTAACGTTCCAACTAAGATTTCTTATCTCAAAAATCACGGTTCAAAACAGACCTCTATAGAAATTTCTACTCTTGACAGTCCTGGTCTTCTGGCTAAGATTGGCATTACACTTGGTAATTGTAATTGTTTAATTTCAGCTGCTCGTATAGCTACTACAGGTGAGAGAGCTGATGATTTTTTTGCAGTTACTGATATTAACGGTTTACCCTTAGATGAAAAACAGCAAGAACTTTTATCATCTGCTTTGTACAAAGCTTTAGAGGGAAATAATACTGATGCTAATTGAGGAAGATTATTATGTCACAGGAGAGCTTACAAACACTTATCGAAAGCGCCTTTGAAGAGCGCGCACAACTTAACTCTAAGACTGCCAGCGCTGAGATCAAAGAAGCTGTTGAAACAGTTATTGATGGTCTTGATAGAGGTTCTTTCCGCGTTGCAGAGAAAATTGATGGTAGCTGGGTTACTCATCAATGGATAAAAAAAGCTGTTTTATTATCGTTTAAAATTCATGATAGTACTCTCATAGAAGGCCCTGATTGTGCTTATTTTGATAAAGTTCCATTAAAATTCCAAGGTTATAACGCTGAACGTTTTTTAAACGAGGGTATCCGTGCTTGCCCAGGTTGCGTGGTCAGACGTGGCTCTTACTTAGAAAACGGAGTTATCTTATTACCATCTTTTGTAAATATTGGTGCTCACATAGGCTCTGGTACTATGGTTGATACCTGGGCAACTGTTGGTTCTTGTGCTCAAGTTGGCCGTAATGTACATATTGCAGGCGGTGCTGGAATCGGTGGTGTATTAGAGCCTGTTCAAGCAGGTCCTACCATTATTGAAGATAACGTCTTTATTGGTGCTCGTTCAGAAGTTGTTGAAGGCGTAATCGTAGGCGAAGGCTCGGTTATTTCTATGGGTGTATTCTTAGGCAAATCTACCCGTATTTATGATCGTACTACAGGCGAGATCTCCTATGGCTATATTCCTCCTCACTCTGTAGTAGTTGCAGGCAACCTTCCATCTAAAGATGGTAAGTACTCACTTTATACTGCTATTATCGTCAAGCATGTTGATGAAAAGACCAGATCTAAAGTAGGTCTTAACGAGCTTTTACGTCAAGCTCAGGAAGAGATCCACAACTAAAGCTAAGCCACCTGCAGTTTAAAACTGCAGATGGTTTCTAATTTAGATCCTCACGCTCTAAACTTTCATCTGGGAGCTCTTCGCGATCATATGGGAAATTTAGAAGAGCATTGGTCTGGGCTACAATAGCCATCCCCTTAACAAAGCCAGCTCGCCACGGCAATACTTTGCCCCGCTTAACTAAATTGTCTACATATATACTTAGATTCTTGTAATAATTTTGCCACAACTTATCTAATTGTCTTAAAGTTTTAGCATCCTCAGCACTCACCTCAGCAATAGCATCGATACGATTTTGTAACTCTTGAACATAGATATCGTAAGCTTTTTTAGATTCATACTTACAAATATCATCATCTTGACTAGATAAGCACTGCCTCATTAAAAAGTAATCACCAAAGCCATACTCTCGAAATAGTGAAATTAGAGCTAAGCCTAAATTCGACCTTGGATGCTCACCTACAGCATCATCAATATTGTCAGAAAAGAATATTGAAGCATTCCACATCTTTGCAAAAGCATCCCATGACTCTACAAGAGCATCAAAATCATCGCTCTTAAGACCTTCTCCACGTAAAGATGCATAAATACCTTTTATACAGTCATCAGAAGCGAAATAAAACTCTTCACCATTAGCCCCATCAAAAAAGGCACAGGTCTTTTCAAGATAATCACCCGTAATAGTTTTATTTTCACTTCCTTGTCGAAAAGCTTTTTTAGGATCTAAGACAATGCCTTGCGGTTTTCCAGCTAATTTCCAAATGCGCGTAAGCATTGTCTTATAAATAATAGGTCTTAAAGCTTGAGCTTGATTGATTAAAGGCAAAATTGTCTGTAGTTCACGATAAAAATCAAACCAACTTTTAAGCGCCTTATCAAGAGCATCCTTTGTCTGTAAAGAGCTTTTAAAGCGATTTAATAAAACCGCTGTGTATTTTAAGGTCTCAAGTTCATAGCGATTATCTATATCATAGACTAATGTTGTCGGATCACTTCTGCTATTTTTAATCTCATAGTAAGAATTGGTAAAATTTGAAATATGCTTATTGCTAACTAAAGCATATAAAAGCAAATACCACTCTTCACCATGAGCATAAATATCTGTACTCAATGCTCCCTGATGACTTTGATTAACAGCATTGTTCCAATCTCTTTGATATTGTTCATATAGAGAATTTTCACCATTGAAAAGATTATTTAAAAAAGATAAAGGTCCATTTCCTTCATGACGATAAAAACGATCTAAGACAAATTTACAACCTGCTGTCAGATTAAAACGCCTCGAACCACTTTTTGTCTGTTGCGTACAAAGGGAATATGCATCATCGGAAGCTTGAGCTTTGGAGAAAAAGTCACGCGGCCATAAGATAGCTGAGAGTAAACGCTGCGAGCAGGAAAAACCATTGTTAAGACATAACACAGTACATTCTGAGGCAACATGGCGAATGCTCAAATCTGCAGCTAACATAGGTACTACTAGCTTTTGCGGTAAACCTAAGTAATTAGCGTCTATTTCATCAAAATTAAATTCAAGATGACTGCTGTCAGGTAAATCAGTTAAGATTTCTTCTTCTATTTGAAAATCAATAGCATTACCCTGGACCTCACCATAAGCAGTACTCTCTAAGCCATCTGAATTAAGCTTAGCTTGAATAACCATATCAGACGGGGAAGGTGTATTTAAAAGCAAGGTAAATCTATGATCGTAGCGCAAATTACGCGTACATAGTACGGTCTGAAGCTGAGTCTGCCCTTGGGTATTGATAAAGGCAGAAACCTCACTTTCTCCACTAGGATAATTGAGCTCGCCTATTTCCCACATCAAAGCTGCACTTGTGGTTTTTACACACAAAATACAAACTATGCAGGACAAGGCATTTTTTATGATTGTCATTTTCTAAAAATAATCTCTACAAACGCGATTTAGTATACTCCTGATAGAACTCCTCTCCCACAATAAAATTTATTTTATATTCAAATACATAAGCACAATGTTTTATAAAAATATTTTACTCATAAAAAAACCCGGCAAAATTTGCCGGGTTTTATCATTTTCGATTAACCACCAAAGTTATCGAATAAGATATTATCATCCTCAACGCCTAAGCTGTGGAGCATATCAACAGCAGACTTGGTCATCATCGGAGGTCCGCACATGTAGTACTCGCAATCCTCAGGATTCTTATGATCTCTTAAGTACTGCTCGTAAAGTACGTTAGCAATAAAGCCAGTTAAACCAGTCCAATGATCCTCAGGCTGAGGGTCAGAGAGAGCTAAGTGCCAAGAGAAGTTAGGATGCTCTTTGGCTAACTGATCGAATTCATCGCTATAGAAACACTCTGATAAAGAACGTGCACCGTACCAGAAAGAAATCTTACGCTTAGAATCCAAACGCTTTAACTGATCGAAGATATGTGAACGCATCGGGGCCATACCAGCACCACCACCGATGAATACCATCTCATTATCAGTATCGCGAGCAAAGAACTCACCAAACGGACCAGAAATGGTTACCTTATCACCCGGCTTTAAGCTCCAAATGTAGGAAGACATGATTCCCGGAGGAGCAGAAGGGTTAGAGAACGGCGGAGTAGCAATACGTACGTTCAACATGATAAGGCCCTTTTCACCAGGGTAGTTTGCCATGGAGTAAGCACGAATGCTTGGGGTATCAACCTTTGAAACTAACTTATCAAAACCAAAGTGCTTGAAAGCGCCCTGGAACTGCGGCTCAATATCAAAGTCCTTATAGTAGACAGTGTGAGCTGGAGCTTCGATCTGAATATAACCACCAGCGCGGAACGGAACTTCCTCACCATCAGGAATACGTAAACAGAGCTCTTTGATGAAAGTTGCAACGTTATGGTTAGAGATAACCTCACATTCCCATTTCTTTACACCGAAAACAGAAGCCGGTAACTCAATATTACAATCATTCTTGACAGTAACCTGACAAGCCAAACGCCAACCTTCTTTAATCTGACGCTTAGAGAAATGAGAGTACTCGATAGGTAAAACATTACCGCCACCAGAGGTGACTTTAACTTTACACTGACCGCAAGCACCACGACCACCACAGGCAGAGGACACAAATACGCCCTTATCACCTAAGATGTTCAAAAGCTTGCCACCTGCTGGGCAGGTCATAGTCAAAGATGGGTCGTCATTAACGCCAATCTTGACATCACCGCCACTTACTAAGTATTTCTTAGCAACAACGATGAGGCCAACCAGAATGGCGACGATAACGACGAACATTATGACGCCAGATACAATTGTTAACATGTATCCCCCTTAGAGCTGAATACCAGAGAAGGACATGAAGCCAATGGCCATAAGTCCTGCTGTGATAAAGGTTAAAGGCAGACCACGCAAACCGGCAGGAGCGTCAGAATACTTAAGCTTCTCACGAATAGCAGCCAGCAGAATGATAGCCAATGCCCATGATGCACCAGAACCGATAGCATAAACTACAGATTCGGTGAAGTTATATTCACGCTGTACCATGAAAGATACACCAGCGAAGATAACGCAGTTTACAGTAATGAGCGGCAGGAAAATACCTAAAGCAGCGTACAGAGACGGTACGTACTTATCGAGGAACATTTCCAGGACCTGAACGATAGCTGCAATAACACCGATATAGGTGATGAAGCTTAAGAATGACAGATCCATACCCTGAACTAAAGCATCCGGCTTTAAGATGTACTCATTGATGAGGTTGTTAGCAGGAACTGCTAAAACCTGAACCATAATTACAGCTGCACCTAAACCTGCGGAAGTGGTAACTTTTTTGGACACAGCCAAGAAAGTACACATACCGAGGAAGAATGCTAAAGCCATGTTCTCAATAAAGATACTCTTTATGAGTAAGGACAAATAATGTTCCATTATTAGTAATCCTCCCTGTGAGTGTCATACTCGAGAGGCTCTTGCAGATCCTTACGGAAGGTCTTAACTAACCAAATTAAACCACCAACAAGGAAGAAGGCGCACGGCGGCATTACTAAGAAGCCACACGGTACATACCAACCACCGTTGTTAACGGTTTGGAAAAGAGTAAGACCAAACCAAGTACCAGAACCGAAGATCTCACGGATGGTAGCAACGATACACAGAACTAAGGAATAACCTAAACCATTACCAATACCGTCCATTAAAGAAGGTAACGGCGGGTATTTAAGAGCAAAGCCTTCAGTTCTACCCATAACGATACAGTTGGTAATAATCAAACCAACATATACGGACAACTGCTTTGACAGATCATAGGCAAAAGCTCTTAAGATCTGATCGACGATGATTACCAACGAAGCGATAATGGTCATCTGGGCAATAATACGTACAGAACCTGGAATCAAGTTACGTACATAAGATACCGCCAGATTAGAAATAGCAGTAACGAAGGTTACTGATAAACCCATTACGAATGCGGTCTTCATGCTTGAAGTTACGGCTAAAGAAGAGCAGATACCGAGGATCTGAATCATTACCGGATTATTGGCAATTAACGGCTCAAGTAAGCTCTCTTTTAAACCAGGGACTTTAGCGTCACTCATTTATTCCCCCCTTGCT
>URKL01000029.1 GCA_900548485.1 uncultured Succinatimonas sp. | reverse complement strand
CAAGAGTAATCCATTATACACCCGAAGATTATACACCGAAGGACTGAAAATATGAAAGTAGTGATTATGGCAGGAGGAAAGGGAACTCGTATTGCTTCCGTGGCGAGTGACATTCCAAAACCGATGATAAAAATTGAAGTAACTTCATGTCAGCAAATCTCACCGCGCCCAAGGCGTTTGCCCTAAACTTTATGGGTACTGCGCCGGTCTGGTACAAGTTGTTTATTTTAGCCTGCCTTATCATTAACCCGATCTTATTTATGATTTCTCCGTTTGTGTGCGGTTGGGTATTAGTTGGTGAATTTATTTTCACTTTAGCTATGGCGCTTGAATGTTATCCACTACAACCAGGTGGTCTTTTAGCTATTGAAGCCTGCTTCCTAGGAATGTGTACTATGGACGGCGTCAAACATGAAATTTTCAATAACTTAGAAGTTCTGTTATTGCTTATGTTCATGTTAGGTGGTATTCACTTTGTGCGTGATTTCTTACTTTTCATCTTCTCTAAGATCTTAGTAAAAGTTCGTTCCCACGTCATGATTGCCTTCCTTTTCTGCTTTGTAGGCGGTTTCTTAGCAGCATTCGTTGATGCTTTAACCGTTTTGGCAGTTATCATTGCCGTATGTATGGGCTTATATAGGGTTTATCACACTTTCATTTGTGGTGATGCCGCAACCTCTCGTTTATCTGACGATCACTTTGTACCTGATGAATATAAAAAAGATCTCGAAGATTTCCGTGCTTTCTTACGTTCTATCTTGATGCATGCAGCCGTTGGTACCACCATCGGTGGTGTTGCAACCTTAGTAGGTCAGCCACAGAACTTAATCGTAGGTAATGTCTCCGGTTGGTCCTTCGTCGAATTCTTCATTCGTATGTCTCCGGTATCCATTCCTATCTTCTTCTTCGGTTTTGCTACTTGCTTAGTTGTTGAGAAATTAGGTTGGTTTGGCTTTGGTGCAAAGATGCCTGAGTCTGTTTACAAGGTTTTAGTACGTCAAGATCAAATCTATTCTGAAAACCTCACTATTCGTGACAAGTTAAAGTTAGGTGTCCAGGCCGCTTGCTGTATTTGGTTAGTTATTGCCTTAGCCTTCCACTTTGCAGCTGTAGGTTTAATCGGTTTATCCATCATTGTTTTAGCTACTACCCTCTGCGGTATCACCACTGAAGAAGAAGTTGGTAAGGCCTTCACTGAGTCCATGCCATTCTGCTCTTTATTGTGCGTATTCTTCGTTATTGTTACTGTTATCGCTGAGCAAGGCTTATTCATCCCGTTCATCGAGTGGGTATTCTCTGTACCAAGAGAAGCTCAGATTCCGATCTTCTACTTAGCTAACGGTATTATTTCCTCAGTATCAGATAACGTCTTCGTAGCTACCATCTATATTGAGCAGGTACACGCAGCTTTAGTTAACGGCATTATTACAGGCGAGCACTACAATGACTTAGCTATCGCTATTAACGCTGGTACTAACTTACCGTCAGTTGCTACCCCTAATGGTCAGGCTGCCTTCTTATTCCTTTTAACCTCAGCCATAGCTCCACTCGTAAGACTTCCTTACATGCGCATGATGTGGATGGCCTTACCATATACCATTGTTTTAACTATTGTAGGTCTCATCGGAACATCAGTTCTTTTACCAGATCTCACTCAGTGGTATATTGATATGGGCTGGATCACTTCCGGCGAGATTGAACATGCGGCGGAGGTAGTCAAGTCAGCCGTCGCACACTGATACACTGTCTAAGGAGATATCAAGGTGTTACGGTTTATTAAAGAATTTTCCCGCACTAGATTTTGTTGGCTTTTGCTGATACTTTTAGGTATCAGCCTTGAAGGAGCGGGACTATATTTTCAATATGGCTTACACCTTGATCCCTGTGTCAATTGTGTCTATGAAAGGGCCTGGTTTTTAGGATTTATCCTTGCAGGCCTAATAGGTTTCCTCACTGCCCCCTTTTGGTTTTTTAGATTAATTGCAGTTTTTGTCTTTTTATTCTCATCTTTAGGGGGATTCTTTACTGCTGTTGAACACTATGATAGCGCTCAAGCAAATACTAATATCTTCGCTAGTACTTGCAAATTAAACGCTTCTTTCCCTGACTTTTTAAAGCTTGATGAGTGGTTACCTTGGATGTTTAAACCAAGTGGCAGTTGTGGTCCTTTAGATTGGAGTTTTCTCTCCTTATCTATGCCACAGTGGTTAATCATCATCTATGTATGCGGAGTCCTTTCTTCCATATTGATACTCTTATCTTTCCTAGTTAAAAGTCAAAGATACAGTCGCTACGACAGATACTATCATTAAAGAAAAACCGGCTTTTGCCGGTTTTATGATCTAAAACAAAACATAAATTTTATACAATATATTTTTACGCACTAATTTAATACGCACTTTATCATTTTATTTTTTTAAATAATCTTCTTTTTTGGGATTAAAAATCTATTTATTACTTAATAATATTTAATATCCTATCGAAATTTGGCTTATTTTTTATTAAAATTTAATGCACTAAATGAGTGCTTTTATTTTAAATCAAGCATAAATGCTTTTGTAAATATATACTGAACTCACATTTTGATTACAAACACTAGTTAAAAGGGCGAAACAGTCATGGCGATGATTAAGCTTGACCATATCAATAAATTCTTCGGTGATCTTCATGTATTAAAAGACGTTAATCTTGAAGTTGCTGAAGGTGAAAAATTGGTAATTATCGGACCTTCAGGATCTGGAAAATCTACAACTGTACGTTGCATGAACTTCTTAGAAGTTCCAACCTCAGGCCATGTTTATATTGATGGACATGAATTAACAGCAAAGAATAAAACTAAGATCATTCGTGATTACGAGTCTATGGTTTTCCAATCATTCAATCTTTATCCTCACTTAGATGTTTTAACTAATCTCACCTTAGCTCCAGTTAAAATTCATGGAAAATCCAAAAAAGAGGCTACAGAGCTAGCCATGCATTATCTAGGCGTAGTTGGTCTTAAAGATAAAGCTCATGTTTACCCTTCCACTTTATCAGGTGGTCAGCAACAGCGTATCGCTATTGCTCGTGCTTTATGCTGTCAGAGTAAAATCATTCTCTTTGATGAGCCTACCTCAGCCTTAGATCCTGAAACTATTCAGGAAGTTTTAGATGTAATGGTTAAGCTTGCTAAAGAATCTAATATCACTATGGTGGTTGTTACCCACGAAATGGGCTTTGCAAAACAAGTAGCTGATCGTGTAGTCTTTATGGCAGATGGCCAAATTGTTGAAGAGGGTACTCCTGAACACTTCTTTAATAACCCTCAACATGAGCGTGTAAAGCAATTCTTAGGCAAAATACTCAAACACTAGAGAAAAGGAGATTATTATGCGTTATTTATCTAAAGTCTTAAGTGCAGCTGTTGCAGCTTCAGTCTTAATGACCTCTCAGGCTTTTGCCGCTACTTCCGATATCCCTGAGGTAAAAGCTATTCAGGATCGTGGTGTTTTAAAGGTTGGTGTTAAGAATGCTGTTATCGGCTTTAGCTTCCAAGACCCTTTAACCGGTGAATATACAGGTTTAGAAGACTCCTTAGCTCAAATGATCGCCGATAGCATGGGTGTTGATGTTGAGTTTACTACTGTAACTGCAGCAACTCGTTCAGAGCTTATTGATTCAGGTGACTTAGATGTTGTTTTAGCTACTTTCACCATCACCGAAGAGCGTAAACAGCACTGGGACTTCTCTACTCCTTACTTTACCGATCATGTTTCTGTTTTAGTTGAAGACAGCAGTGGTATTAAGTCCATCGCTGACTTAAAGGGCAAGACTGTTGGTGTTTCCTCAGGTTCATCCTCAGCTCGTGCTTTAACTCAGGCTATGATTGAGGCAAAGGTTATTGAAGGCAAGGACTTTGATTATGCAAACTTTGATCCTGCTACTTGGTCTGACGGTGTAAAGTTCCATCAGTTTGATGACTACCCGGCAATCTCTACTGCTTTAAGCGCCAATGAGGTTCAAGCCTTCTGCGTTGATAAGTCTATTTTAGCAGTTTACAACACCAAGGGTCGTTCTTATCTGCCAGAGCAGTTCTCTCCGCAAGAGTACGGTGCTGTAACTAAGAAAGGTTCAGGTTTATCTGCCTATGTTGATAACCTCATCAAAGGTTGGCTTGCAGATGGCACCATCAATAAGTTAATCGAAGAAAATAATCTTAATTAAAATTTAAAATGCTAACCCCTGATTAAATCAGGGGTTTTAATCTTAACTTTCGGAAATTTTGCATGGAAACCCTATTTTCACCCGTAGCCTGGCTAAAAGTCTGGACTTACCGGGAAACCTTTTTGCTTGGCTTCCTAACTACTATTGAGACTGCTGTCTTTGCAATCATTATCTCCATGGTATTAGGCATTCTCTTTGGTTTAATGTCCACAAGCAATAAGGTCTCTTTGCGTATCATTGCACGCATTTATGTGGAATTTATCCAAAATACTCCCTTATTATTGCAGATATGTTTTTTATACTATGCTCTGTCTTTCTCTGGCAATAGTATTGGTATCTTGCTCTCTGGTATTGTTTCTATCGGCATCTACCACGGCGCCTATATGGCAGAAGTAATCCGTGCTGGTATTCAGTCTATTCACAAGGGACAATTTGAAGCCGCTCAGTCTCAGGGCTTTAACTATATTGGCATGATGTATCACATCATTCTGCCTCAAAGTATCAAGATCATTTTGCCACCATCTGTAAATCAGATTGTAAATTTAATTAAAAACACTTCCTGCTTATACATCATTGGTGGTTCTGATTTAATTTCTTTAACCTACAGCTTTGTAACAGGTATCAATACCGGTGGCGCTTATGGCCCGGCTTACTTAGTTTCAGGTTTATTATTCTTTATCTTCTGCTTCCCGTTATCAAAGATGGCAAGCTCTTGGGAAAACAACCTTAAAAAGCGTGACCAGATGCAAAACATGAAGAAAAAGGCGACTGTTGTAGAGGAGAGTTCCGATGTTGATTGAAGAATGGGCCGCCAGTTTTAGTATCTTATCTAGAAGTGCTATTTGGATTTATATCTTAAAGGGAACCTTATTTACACTCATCATCTCTGCCATTGCTGTAGTTATAGGTGTAGCTTTTGGTTCAGTTTTAGCCTTGGTACGCAATTATTGTAACGATCCTAAATACAGGATTTTCAAATATGCCGCCATCGCCTACATTGAAATCTTCAGAAATACTCCATTATTGCTCTGGATTTTTATTTGTGTAGTTTTTTGTCCTTGCCCCGAGATTTTTAAACACCGCTTGTTCGGCCTCTCTACAGTAGAGACTAGCTTATTATTTAAAGCCTCCGTAGCTTTAATTCTATTTGCATCCTCTGTTATTGCTGAAATCATCCGTGGTGGTTTAAACTCTGTAGCTCGCGGTCAATTTGAAGCTGGTTTCTCGCAGGGTTTTAATATCGTACAGGTAATGTTCTATATCATCCTGCCTCAGGCTTTACGTAATGTAATTCCGACTTTATTAAGTCAGATCATTACCACCATCAAGGACTCCTCTTACTTAGCTAACGTAGCTACTATTGAATTAATGGCTCGTGTAAGACAGTTATTATCCTCAGCAAATATGTACAATGGCTTAAATGCAATTAACGTCTCTGATGTATTTGTACTTTATGGTTGTGCGGCAGCAATTTACTTTATTATCAACTTCTCCTTATCAATCTTAGTACGTCGTTTACAAAATAATAAACCTAAAAATCGTCTAATTTTGACTGAGAATTAAAGGAATATTGGAAATGAAACCCTATGTAATTACAATCTCGCGTCAATTTGCAAGTATGGGTCGTACTATCGCTCAGCTTATGGCAAAAGAGCTCAATATCAATTTTTATGATCGCGATATTGTGGCTGAAACTGCCAGACGCTTAGGACTCATGAAAAAAGATATTAGTGATTATGATGAGCAGGCCCATGAAGGCTTCTTTATGCGTAAGAACTACCTTTTCCGTTTCTCCTCATATTCAATTCGCGACGAAATCTTTGAAACTCAAAAGAATGTCATCTTAGATTTTGTCTCAAAAGGATCTTGTATCATTGTTGGTCGTTGCGCCGATAGTATCTTACGTGACCATCCTAATGCTTTACATGTTTATGTCTATGCACCTTTTGAAAAGCGCTTAGATAATTGCATCAATAAGCTTATGATGGAAAAAAAGGATGCTATCAACGCCTTAAAGAAAGTCGATACCGCACGCTTAGCTTATAGACGTATTTATTGTCCTGATTGCAAGAGTGATTTTGACGATCGCGACTTAATGATAGATAGTAGTCGCTTTGGTGAGGAATTAACCGCTAAACTCTTAGTTGATATGGTTAAAAATACCCTTGCTAAAGAATAGATCTTTATAGATAAGAAAAAGGACCTGATTAGTCCTTTTTCTTATCATTGCTTTGAGTTTTTTTACTTTATTTTAAAGATTTCAAATTATTTTTAAAGTAAAGGCATATCTAAAATTGCCGGCTTTAATTTATAGGTTGATACCTCAATATCCAAACTTTGTGGCTCTGCAAGTTTTATCTTATACAAATCTTCAAAGTTCTTAGAAGTAATTGCGGCTAATTTTGCAGGGGTAGTATTTTTAAAATCTGCAATATATTCTGTAGTATAACGAACGAAAGCCGGTTCATTTTCAATACCTCGTACCGGAATTGGCGCTAAATAAGGGCAATCGGTCTCAACCATCATTCTATCTAAAGGCACATACTTTAAAACCTCTCTCACATTATCAGAAGCTTTAAAAGTAGCAATTCCTGTAAAAGAAATATAAAAGCCTAGATCAAGACAAATACGAGCCATCTCCACAGTATCAGTAAAGCAATGGATTACTCCTCCACTATCGCGAGCATTTTCAGACTTCATTAAAGCTATAGTATCCTTTGAAGCTTCTCGGGCATGGATAATTAACGGCTTTTTTACCTCATGAGATAATGCAATTTGTCTTGCAAAGGTATCAAGTTGCTCAGCTTTATTATCAGGTGAATAATGGTAATCAAGTCCACACTCACCGATGGCAATGGTTTTAGAATCTTTAAAGCAAGAAGCTAAATCCTTCTCTTGCCATAAAGAGGCTTCCTCTAAATTTAAAGGATGAATACCTGCAGATAAATATATATTGTCATAACCTAAAGTAAGTTCTTGTTGTTTTTTAAACTCCTCTAGAGTACAAGCAATAGATAAAAAATGTGTAACTCCACATCTATAAGCTCGTTTTAAAAGCTCTGGTAAGGATGAAAAAGCTTCGCTTTTATAAGATAGCGAAGCTAAATGGCAATGCGAATCAACTAAATAAGGCATAATTATAAATTTTTAAAGTAACTATCAGTACTATGTAAATAAGACATGGCCCAATTGTGGAATTGAGCTAAGCCTGTATCTAAGGAAATTTTAGGATAGAAGTTAAAATAACGAATAAACTTTTCATTGCATGAGGTAAGATTCCCACACTCACCTAAAGGGCTTTCACAAGCATAAGTCTTAAGCTGTGTATTATTAAGTTTTTCATACTTTGAAATAATATTTTTGACAGAAATTGCCTCACCACTACCAATATTAAAGAACTCACAATTATTGTCACTTTCAAAACTCATCAAGCACTTTAAAGCCTCTATAAAATCGTCAATATAGAGAAAATCATGGGTGAGCTTACCACCATCATATAAATCTAAAGGATCATTAGTGGTCATCAATCTTTGCAATTTAAATAACAAAGTATCAGGGCGCATGAATGGTCCATACACATTAAAAATACGCATATTGACAGATTTAATATCATAGAGGCGTCCATAAACCTCACATAACTGCTCCCCCATTAGCTTAGAGGTAGCATAGATAGAATTAGGCTTTAATAAATTTTTATCATCCTCAGTTAAAAGTAAACCTGCACTTTCACCATAAATAGCGGCTGAGGAAGCATTGATCAATAAAGGACGCTTATTTTTAAGAGATCTAATTCCTTCTAAAATCGACTCTAAGCCTTTTACATTAGCTTTAAAGAAGACTGATGGGGATAAGGTTGCAGCTTTAACTGAAGACAAAGAAGCAAAATGGAGGATAAGGTCAAAATCCCCATCCATAATCATAGCCTCTACTGTTGGAGTATCAGCTATATCAAAGCAATGAAACTCAAAATCTCCATTCTTTGCATAGGTAGAGCTTGCTAGTTCTGAAACATCTAGGCCTAAAATACCTAATCTATCAAACTTAAGGTAAGCTCCATAGGTAAAATCATTAAGATCGTCAATACCTACTACCTTAAAGCCTAACTTAAGACAAGACAGTGCCGCATGCATGCCTAAAAATCCCGCTACACCTGTAATTAATACCTTTTTACTCATCATTTTTCTCCTTTTTAATATCTTCAGGACTGATGAGCAAGGTATCGCCATACATACGAGCATTTTTTAAGTTCTTAAGCTCATTGAGTTCCTGATGGTCGCGCAAGGCCGAGCGTCCAATAATTCTAAAGTTATTACGGCAATAATCAAGATTAATATTGTCTCGCGTACTTGAGCGCAAATTCATATCTTTATTATAGAGTTTTAAAGTCCAAGGGTTATTTATACCTATATAGCAGATATTAAAATTTTTAGACTCGGAAATCTTTTGATCTAAAGCCTCTCCAACTAAGGTATAACTTACCGAATTATTAATTTCAGGCATGGCAAAACCTGCAGTAAAGCTCATTACCAAGACACCAATACCAAAGGTCATAATACCTTCTGTGGCACTTGAGCGGGAAACTTTAAAAATAGCTAAAGCACTAAAGAGCATTAAAAATAATAAAGCACTGATAATATAAATGCTATTTAGACTAGGAATTTCCCTTTTTACATAAAAATAAGCAAAGAATAATAAACCAAAAGGCAATAAACCTAAGACAAAGGTTAATTTTAAAATCTTATCGCGAGAACCATATTTTTGATTGTAATACACCAAGAAATACGCCAAGGATGGCAAAGAAGCAAAAACATAAGTTACATCCTTTGAGCTAGGAATTGAAATTAAAATCAACGTAGCTACAGGAATTGAAATTGCAAAAATAGCCGAAAGCTCAATTTGTCTTCTCTCAGATAAAATAATTTTAATTGCTGCATAAGCTGCACTGATACCTAAGGGAAAAGATAAAACCCAAAATGCAAAAAAATAGAAGGCAAAATTATGGGATGAACCGATCTCGCCTATCAAACGTAAATAAGGCTCTGTAATAAAAAGTCTAATTGTATAATCAAGACCAGCTTCGATAAAAGTTAAAACTAGCCATAAAAACATTAAAAAAGCGATAATAAAAAAATATTTTAATGGCAGGATTTTAAAGAAATACTTACGTTTCTTTAAAGCAAACAATACCATTGCCAAGGTAAATAAAGGAATGAGCAGTCCTAAAATACCGTTAGTGAAAATAGAAGCAAAAATCAATAACGGAATACTGATATCTCCAGTATCAACCACAGGTTCTTGTTCAATAATAAAAAGCTCGGCACGTTGTTTTATCAAACAAATTGAGGCCACAACTAAAAGTGAGAACAAGACAATTGGTTGAGCTAAGAGCGCAGCTGTCATCATAAAAGGCATAGATACAATCATTACCGCGGCTTTATTGCGATAATTTGAGCGAAGCATGCTACCTAGATTGCGATCTAATAAAAGAATAATACCTATAAGAGAAAAGACATTTAAAAATAGCATAATGGAACTTGTCGGCAGGCCATCAAATAAAATTGCCACCATACAGATCCACATATATAAGGGTGGAGTTTGCGTAAAGGGTTTTCCATCCTCAAAAAAAGAAAAAAAACGATTGTGATCGATTGCATCTTGAGCTGCAGCAATATAATTGAGCTCATTTATAGGGCTTAATTCACGCAAAAAAACCGCAGGTAAGGCCGCAGCAAAAATTAAAAGACATAAAAAGAAAGTCTGTTTGCTGCACTTAAATTCCATAAAAAACTCGAAATTAAAACTAAAATTTAAAAATAAATTCTTATATATTATAGCAAATACTCAGCACTTAAGTTTTAAAAGGGATCTTTGAAGGATTTTTAAGAGTAAAAAAAAGAGTGGTTTTACGTCTTCTTGACGTAAAAACCACTCTCTTATTTTATAGATTAAATTTGATTAAATTAAACAAGTACTAAACCAAGGTACTAATACGATGAGGAAGAATACTAAGGTATATCCGATAAAGAACGGAATCTCACCCTTAGCAATGCTACCCATTGAAAGCTTTGTTACAGAGGAAGCTGCAAAGAGGTTAACGGCTACAGGAGGTGTCATAGTACCGATTACGTTTGAAATAGATACGATCATACCAAAATGTACAACATTGATACCTAAGCTCTGAGCTACTGGCCATAACAGCGGTACTAACAGTACGCAAGTGGCAATACCCTCTAAGAAAGTACCAAAGATTAACAGGATAATGGCAACAATCAAGCAATAAGCGGTAGCACCTAAGTTCATGCTAGTAATGAGATCGATAAGCATCTGTGAAATACCAGCATAGGTGAATAACCAAGCAAAAGCTGTTGAAGTTGCGATGATGAAGAGCACCATTGCTGAGCCCTTACCTGAATCAATGATGATAGACATCAAATCCTTCATCTTAATTTCGCGATAAACGAAGCAACCAACAACAAAGGAATAAACTACAGCAACTGCAGCTGACTCAGTCGGGGTCATTAAACCTGAGTAAATACCACCTAAGATGATTACAGGTAATAAAACAGCCCAAATAGCTTTGTAGAAGGCAATAGAGAAATCTTTGATAGAGAGCTTCTTATCAGACTTAGGCCAGTTTTCCTTATGAGAGAGGAAAATACATAAGACTGCTAAGACTACGGAAATCATGATACCAGCAACTAAACCGCCCTTGAACAAATCACCAATAGAGCTTGAAGTAATGGTACCGTAAACAACCATGATGATTGACGGCGGGATGATCGGGCCTAAACCACCGGCTACTGCTAATAAACCTGCGGATCTTTCCTCAGGATAGCCACGCTTAATCATCTCAGGATATAACATAGCACCGATGGCAATTACGGTTGCAGGAGCTGAACCTGATAAAGCGGCGAAGAAGGCGCAGGAGATCAACATTACATAGAACAGGCCACCACGAACACCACCAACAAGCTCGTTAGCTAAATCTACAATACGTCTTGAAATACCACCTCGAGTCATCAAGTTACCGGCTAAAACGAAGAACGGAATAGCCATAATGCCACTTGAATCTAAAGCAGTAAAAATACGCTGACCGACTACAACGACCGGCATACCTAAATAGAATAAAGTTACTGCAGTAGATACACCTAATGCTAAAGCAATCGGCACACCAATTATCAACAATACTGCAAATAAACCAAATAAAATAATGCCTGTCATTTATTTCTTCTCCTCTTTTTCAGGTAATGGAGATTTAATTAAGATACCTAAGCAGTAAAGTTGGACCACTGTGATAATGAAAAAAGCGACCGGTAAGGATAAGTACGGAAGCCACATCGGTAACTCTAAACCGGCAGATACCTGACCTGAGAGAACTTGTTTTTTAATAATAGTTAAAGATGTCCAGAAAATAGTACAAGAGAAACCAATAATTACGACTTTAACGATGATCTGCATTAAACGTCTTATGGTTCTTGGCATCTTATCGATAACCGCAGTGATATTAATCTGAGAGCCATCACGAAGACCTGCTTCTGTGGCTAAT